>CAYYIZ010000001.1:0-37596 GCA_964472105.1 uncultured Candidatus Saccharibacteria bacterium
AGGAAAATCTGTTCGCCTAATTTCTTGCGCAGGATTTTCCCCAAAATCTTTTGAATTTCGTTTAACGTTCTGCCCTGTTCGCCGATTAAAATTTGGGGCTCCTCTGTTTTCAAATTCAAGGGCAGGGTATTTTCTTTAATCTCGCCGACTTCAATTTCTGTCTCAAAGGTCATCTTTTCAAAAAATTCTTCAACGATTTTTTTAATTTTTCCTTTGTTCAAGTTGGACATGTCTTTTTCGAACTAAATAATGTTCGCCGATGGAAAACAACGTGCTGACAATCCAGTAAAGTCCGATAATTGAACCTAACTTCCAAACAATAAAGATGGTGAAAATCGGAAAGAAATAAAGCATCTGGGACTGCATCATTGAGGCGAACTCCCCCTTCTTTGTCTTTTGTTTGGGCAGAGCTATTTTTGACTGGATGAATTGCAAAACGCCCGCAACCACCGCCAATGCAAGATTTGATTTGCCAAGATTGAGCAGCCCTAAAAAACTAAGGTTTATTGCTTCGGGGTAGGGAACAAAACTGTAAAGAGACGTTTTCAAGGCTTCCGGGGAAAAATCTTTTAGAAAAAAGAAAACCCGATACAGAGCGATAAGTATGGGCAATTGCAAAAGAATGGGCAAACAACCGGAAAAAGGGCTAATTTTTTCTTGGCGGTAAAGCTCCATTGTTGCTTTGGCTAGTTTCTCCCTTTCTCCTTTGTATTTTTGCTGAAGTTCTTTTACTTTCGGCTGAAGGGCATTCAATGCCCTCTGCGACTTGATAGCTTTTATTGAAGAGGGGTGGAGAATCACTCTGATAATCAAGGTAAAAACAATTACCGCCACTCCGAAATCTTGGCCCGGCAGATAATTGTATATCAAGATTAAGCCGTTTAATAACGGCTGATACAAAACTATGTTAAAAAAGCTTATTATGGCGCCCATATGTTATAAATTTTCACGGAAGGTCCACTCCTCCTCTATTGAAGGGGTTGCATCTTAAAATCCTCCAACAAGAAAACAGCACTCCTTTTAATGTTCCATATTTTTTAATTGCCAAGATGCTGTACTGGGAGCAAGAGGGATAAAAACGGCAATTTTCTCCCAATAAGGGAGAAATAAACTTCTGGTAAAATCCAATGGCTTTGTAAAATACCTTTTTAATCATTTTTCAATAATTTAGCTTTTTTAAGAAGCTCTTTAATTGCTTCTTTAAGTTCTGAAAATTCTTTCTCTTCGCTTCCTTTTTTGCTAAAAAAAATTAAATCGTAACCCGATTTTATTTTTGGCAAATATGTTTTAGCCGCCTCTCTTAATCTTCTTTTCAGTTTATTGCGAACAACCGCCTTTTTTGAAATTTTCTTCCCGACGGCAAAACCAATTCTTGATATCCCTAAATCGTTTTTTAAAAACTTTTATACTAAAAAATCCTTTGAAGGGCTTTTCCCTTGCTTAACTATTTTCTCAAAATCTTTCTCCTTTTTTAATCTATATTCTTTAGGCAGCATCGGGCTCAGACTGTTAACTTTTTCCTTTTCTTTCTCCTTCTTTGGGCAATAATTTTTCTTCCGTCTTTTGTTCTCATCCTGATAAGAAACCCGTGGGTCCTCTTTCTTTTTTTCTTTTTAGGCTGGTAAGTAATACTCATATCTCTCATATTAAGATTTAATCTTTACTTAGTCAACCCCGTTAGAAATTTTTGATATATCCCTATGCGCGTTAAATATTGTCTGTAAAATTTCTAACGGGGTCAACCCTTGATTTCAACAAATTATCCCCAGTTTTTTAACAAGGAGAGAGTTTTGGTTGATTTTTATAGCTGTTTGCGCTATGTTGAGAATAGACCGATAATAAAAAATCATGACCGACAAAGAACTTTGGCAATCTGTTTTGGCCCAAGTCCAATTTACCGTTTCCCGCGCTAATTTTGCTACTTGGTTTTGCAACACCGAAATTGTCTCCAACAAAAACGGCAAAGTTTTAATTTCCGTTCCCAATTCTTTTTCCAAGGAATGGCTGGGCAACAAATACTATTCACTTATTTTAAAAATTCTCCGGTCGCTGGAGAGAGATGTTCGTTTAATGGAGTTTATTGTCAACACGGAGACCCCTCTTATTATAAAAAAAAGAGTCTCTTCCCCAGAAAAACAAAAGGTCGTTGACGACTCCCAGCTTCAATTTTTAGAATTCAAGGTCAACCAAAAAACCAACCTTAATCCTCGTTATACTTTTAATAATTTTGTAGTTGGGGGATTTAATGAGTTAGCTCATGCTGCCGGCTGGGCAATTTCTGAAAACCCGGGCGTCAACTATAACCCTCTTTTTATTTACGGAGGAGTTGGTTTGGGAAAAACTCATCTTCTCCAGGCAATCGGCAATAGAATCGCCAGCTTGTTCCCCGAAAAAGAAGTTAAATATACTCCTTCGGAAAACTTTATCTCAGGGCTTGTTGAATCAATAAAAAATCAAGAAACCGGAGAGTTTAAAAAGAAGCTCCGGAAAATTGACATTTTGATTATGGACGACGTCCAGTTTCTTGCCGGCAAAGAAAAAACCCAAGAAGAATTTTTTCATATATTTAATTCTTTTTACCAAAATCAAAAGCAGATAGTTTTATCTTCTGACCGTCCGCCAAACGCCATCCCGGCCCTTGAAGAAAGATTGAGGTCACGGTTCGCCGGAGGAATGATGGCCGACATTGGAAGTCCCGATATTGAAACAAGAATCGCTATCTTGAAATCCAAGTGCGAAGGAAAAGATATTAATTTAAGCCAGGACGTCTTGGAGTACATTGCCTCAAACATCCAAAGCAACATAAGAGAGATGGAGGGAGCCCTTAACCGATTAGTTGTTTTCCAAAAAATAAACCAAAAGATGCCCGACGTCCAGGTCGCTAGAAAACTATTAAGAAGCTTAATCCTCTCCCCCAAAAAGGCCACCAGCTTCAAAAAGATAATGGGGACAGTTTCCTCTTTCTACGACCTGGAGGACAAAGACCTTCTTTTGGCAACCCGCCGAAAAGAAATCGTCAAACCCAGACAAATCGCCATGTATTTGCTCCGCCAAGAACTCAAGGAGTCATATCCCTCTATCGGAAGAAAATTCAAAGGGAAAGACCACACCACGGCTATTTATGCTTGCGAAAAAATAACAAAGCAGATTAAAGAAGACGACGGTCTCTTGACTGAAATTAATTTAATAAAACAACGCCTTTATAGTGAGGTGTGAGGAATGGGCAAATAAGTTGTTGACAAACAACCTGAAAAGATGTTGATAAAATTTTACAGAAAAACAGGATAACTTCGTTCTCCCTTGAATACCCGAAAATTATCCCCAAGAAATTAACAAAACAGCACCCCTAAAACTCTTATTACTCAACCAAAAAGCCTTCTTTTTCCCCAATTGACTTCTTCTTAATAACAATATAAAATTAAATAAAACGTATTACTATTATGAAAGTGGAAGTTCTAAAAGAAAACCTAAAAAAAGCGATTAATATTTGCGAAAGAATAACCAAAAAAACCATCTCCTTGCCCGTTTTGACAAATGTTTTACTAAAAGCCGAAGGCAACTTTCTTGAGTTAATCACTACCAATCTTGAAACTACTATCCGTTGGTGGGTTTTAGCTAAAATTGAAAAACCCGGCACCTTGTTGGTTGGAGCCACTTTTCTTTCAAATTTGGTTGATTTAATTACCGAACAAAAAATAGAGCTAAAAGAAAATAACAGGAATTTAATAATAACCACTAAAAACCAAGATACTCAGGTCCAGGGGCAGAACCCCGAAGAGTTCCCGATTATCCCCAAGATTGAAAGAGAAACTCCTTTCCAGATTCCCATTCGGCAGCTGGATGACGGGCTATCTCAAATTGTAGACATTCCTTCTCCTTCTCAAATAAGGCCGGAGATCTCTGGCATCTTTTTTTCTTTTAAAAAAGATAAATTAAGGCTTGTTAGTACTGACAGCTTTAGGCTGGGAGAGAAAGTGATTGATTTGGGGCGAGAAGTAGAAAAAGATACTTCTTTTATTTTGCCCCAGGAAGCAAGCAGAGAACTAATGAACGTTATAAGCCAGCGGGCAGGAACTATTACCTGTTTTTCTGATGCCAATCAAGCTGTTTTTGAGTTTCCGATGGAAGAAACTTCCCACCCTCAAATAAACGTTATTTCTCGTTTAATTGACGGAGAATACCCAAATTATCAAGAGATTATCCCCAAGAAATTCACAACTAAAATTCAAATAGACAGAGAGCTTCTGCAAAACCAAATCAAGGAAGCCGGCTTGTTTAGTGGCAAGGTTTCGGAGGTAAAAATAACACCATTGCTAAAAGAGAAAAAAATCAAAATATTTTCCCAGAGCCCGGAGATAGGGAAAAATGAATCGTACGTGCCGGCGAAAATTGAGGGAGAGCAATTTGAAATTTCTTTTAATTACAGATTCTTAATTGACGGTTTGAACAATATCAAAAGCTCAGAGATTATTCTTGAGTTAAGCGGAGAAGAGGGCCCGGGAGTTCTCAGGCCGGTTGGGGATTCAAGTTATTCTTATGTCTTAATGCCGATAAAAGCCAGTTAACGATATCTCATCCAATTAACCGCGCCATATTCCCAGTTTTCGTACTGGGGGTCTCCCCGAGAATCAGCTTTGGTTTTCGGGCTGTTTTTATTAACAAAGTGCAAAAGACAATGATTTTCAGGAAAGCTTCCGTCTAAAACAGGACTCCCTGTAACAATTTCTTGAGGTTTTTCAAACTCACTCTTGGGGAATTTCTTAAGAGCCTGGGACATGAAGTCGTGCCAAATGGGTCCCGCCAGGGCGACTCCCGGTTTTGTCATCGGAGAATTATCGTTATTGCCCACCCAAACCCCGGTCACCAACGAGGGCGTATAGCCGATTGTCCAAGCGTCATTGTATCTTTGAGTGGTGCCGGTTTTGGCAGCGGCCGTATAATCCTTCAGATAAAGATAAGAATTCCAACCAAACATCGGAGCTCGGGCCTCATTATCTGACAGAATATCGTTTATTGTTCTCGCAACTTGAGAGGGCAGAACTCTTAATTTGTTAAGTTTCGCCTCTTCAATAATCTTGCCCTTTGAATCTTCTATTTTTTTGATGAAATTTAAGGGAAGTTTTTCCCCGTCATTGGCAAAAACTCCATAAGCTTGAACCATTTCCAAAAGTTTTAGTTCTCCTCCTCCCAAAACCAAAGCCAGACCATAAGTTCCTTCATCTTTTAAGGTGGTTATGCCAAAAGTGTGGGCAAGGTCTATTGTCTCTTTCACCCCGGCCAGATAAAGAACCTTTACCGAGGGCAGATTTCGCGACTGAGCCAAGGCGGTTTTAAGAGTTACTTGTCCCAAAAATCTACCATCGTAATTGCCCGGGTGATAACACTTCAAGCCATATTCATCTTTGGTTTGGTCGGCTGTTGGGGGGCAGTCAGGGTTGAATTCGGTAGGAACGTCCCAGATTACCGTTTGGGGAGTGAAACCTTTTTGGAAGGCCTCAGCATAAACAAAAGGTTTGAAAGCGGAGCCGGGTTGGCGCAAGCTCAAAGAAACGTTTACTTCCGGGTCAAATTTGCAGCCTTCTTCGCCGCACTCCTCAGATTCTCCGTGCCAATCTTTTGACCCGACCATAGCCAAAACCTCGCCTGTCTTTGGATTTAAGCTGACCAAAGCACCGTTGTGAGCGTTATATATTTTTAAACGTTCCAACTGGTCCTCTATTATTTCCTCGGCTTTTTCCTGCAAATCGGCATCCAAAGTGGTGTAAATTTTTAAGCCGGCTCTTTCTAAAAAATCTTTGCCATATCTACTTTCTAAATACGGTTTAACGCACGTTAAGACAAAATGAGGCGCCCGAATAGGACTTAAGACAAGAGAAAACTCAATCTCCTCTATCTTTGCTTTTTCTGCCTCCTCTTGAGAAATGAAGTTTTCCTGCCTCATTCTGTCTATAACGTAATCTTTTCTTGCCAGGAGCCCCTCTCGATTTGAGCCATAAGGCCAAAGGTAAGAAGGGGACTTGATTAAAGCGGCTATGACGGCGGCTTCTGGCAGAGAAATATCGGAGATATGTTTTTTAAAGAAAGTTTGAGAAACCGCTTCAACCCCGTAAAGATTTCCCCCTAAAGGAATTAAGTTTAAATACCATTCCAATATCTGGTCTTTTGAGTATCTCCTTTCAAGCTCTAAAGTTAAAATAATTTCTCTGGTTTTTCTTTCCAGGGTTTTCTTTCTGGTTAAAAAATAAGAGCGGATTAATTGCTGAGTGATTGTTGAACCTCCATGGGTAGGTTTGCCTAATTCTAAATCAATCAAAATAGCCCTGAAGATTGCTCCCAAATCCAATCCCCGGTGCTCATAAAAGTTTTTGTCTTCAGTAGCAATTACTGCCAATTTAAGCTCTTCTGGTATTTCTTCCAAAGAGACCAAGGTTCTTTTTTCCTCGCCGGCAATTTCATACAACAGAACCTCTCCGGTTCTATCGTAGATTTTTGTTGACTGGGGAATTACTCCTTCGGTGAACTTTTCCGGTCTTGGCAGGTCTTTTATGTAATAAATAAAAAGGCCGGCGGTCAAAAGAAAGAAAGAAAGAAAGATAATTCCTAAAATCTCCAGAAATATTTTTAATCCCCTTCTCTTTTTTTTGTAAATTTTTCTTCGTTGTTTTCTCTCAACCATAATTTATTGGCACTCTTTTATCATAGCTTAAAATCGTCTAATCCAAAACCCCGCTGCGAAGCGGGGTTTTGAGTGATTATAACTCTTGGTCAGTGCTTTCGTCTCCTCCTGTCGCTGCTTCTCCTCCTTCTTCGCTTGTTTCTTCGTCTTCTCCTTTGTCTCCTTCAGTTTGAGAAACGGGCTCGTCTGTTCCTTCAGTTGTCTCTTCTTTTTCTTCTCCCTCTCCTCCAGCATCTTCTCCTTCTGTTTTTTCTGTGTCTTCATCTTGACTGTAGAGTTTTGTTAAAGTTTCGTCTTCAAATTTCATATATGATTATGATTAAACCAATTGGAAGTTTCTAATTGGCTCGCTATCAAGTGCGACCTTTTTTGCGCTATATCAAAGATTATACATTTTCAAAAAGTTATGTCAAGAGGTTTTATAATATTTAGCAAGACAGCAAACAGCAATGGCCAGTCCATCGGCCGCATCGTCCGGTTTGGGAATTTCTTTCAGCTTTAAAATTTCTTTTATCATCCGGGCAACCTGCTTTTTGTCGGCTCTTCCGTATCCGCAAATCCCCATTTTTACTTCAAGAGGAGTGAGCTGTTGGACTTTTATTTTCTTTTTGGCGGCTGCCAGTAGAATTACTCCTTTAGCTTCGCTTACCGGGAGAGCTGTTTTTAGATTCTTAAAAAAATAAAGCCGTTCCACGGCCATTATCTCGGGCTTGTATTGATTCAGTAAGCGAGAAAGTTCAAGATATAATCTTTTCAATCTATTTTCTGGCGATAAAGAAGGACTGGTGCGGATAGCTCCGTAATCTAAACACTTTAAGCTGCTTTTGGCTTTTGTTTTTGGGCCCTTGATGCTTTTGACGACCCCATAGCCGGTCGTTGCCGTGCCTGGATCAATGCCTATAATAACCATAATCACAATTTTAGGTTTGAATATATGTCTTGGACTGCCTCTGATTCGTCTAATTCTTCAAAAAGTTTATCAATACTCCCTTTATCTTTCTCTCCCACTTCAATTTGTTCTCGGGAAACCCAATCCAAAGTTGCCGATTCAATTTTTAGACCTTTTTCTTCAAGGTTTTTCTTTATCCTGTCCAATTCTTCCGGTTTTGTATAAACGTCTAAAATATTCTCTGTTTTATGCCAATAAATATCTTCGGCCCCGCTCTCAATCGCTTTTAATTCCAGCTCCTCTTTGGTCATTGGGGCTTGGTCATTGGGATTTAGCGTTATTGCTCCTTTCCTCTCAAACAGCCATCTTACCGAGCCCTCTCCGGCTAATTTCCCTCCGTATTTTTGTAAGATTTGTTTTACCTCGCTCAAAGTCCTGTTTTTGTTGTCGGTTATCCCCTCAATAATAATGGCAATTCCGCTGGGACCAAAAGCTTCGTAGTTTACCGACTCAAGCTTTTCTCCCCCAATCTCGCCGGTTCCTCTTTTAATCGCCCTTTCAATGTTGTCTTTTGGCATATTAAAGTTGCGAGCTTCATCTAACGCCTGCCTTAGTTTAGAATTGGTTTCCGGGTTGGCTCCCTCGCGGGTAGCAACTGAAATCATCCGAGCCAGCTTGGAAAATGTCCTGCCCCGTTGGGCATCGTGCGCGTCTTTAACTCTTTTTATAGTTTTAGCGTGACTGTGTCCACTCATATTTTTATATTTTTTAATTTCATTTTAAGTTTAATTTAAAATTTGCCAAAAATCAACGGTTTAAATCATTATTCTTCGTCTTCTATTCTTTTTTTAATAAACAAAACAACTATTCCCGACGAAACAGCGACCAAGAGAGCAATTAAAAAGGTAATTACGGGACTTAATGCTTTCGGGGGATGCCCTCCGATTTCTGCCAAGGAAGGAAATTCAGCTTGTTCTTTTTCCTCTACCAATTCTTCAGAGGACTCAGTTATTAGGGGTTCAAGAGAAGTGATAATATTAGCTTCCCCAGGAGTTAAAGTTGTGCTCCACTTCCAGCCAGAGGAAGCCCTGTTGAAAGATTGGCCCAAAGGAGCTTTAGGGTAATTTGCTTTGTCAATAATTTCTCCAACGGGGTTTAAAATTTCCAAGCCGTCGCCGCTGTTTTGCAAAGTGATTTTGGTTTCACTTCTTCGCAAAAGTAGGAAGCCATTTGATTTAATTTTTGTTCTTTCGGGGATTGTATAGATTTTTACTGCGCCAACTGTATCTCTAATTTGCCAGCCAGAAAGCTCAACCTCAAAATTATTTTCATTAAAAAGTTCAATCCATTCATTTTCAGCGTCAGGGCCATCGGGCGAGGGTAAAATTTCATTGATAAAAATATTTAAAGGATAAGCTTTTGGTTCCCCGCCGCAACTTTCACAAGCAGGCGGGCCCGCCCCATTGTCCTCCGGACTTTGGGCGGGTGACTCGGCACTCTTTTCGGCCCTTGGCGTGCCTCCGGCATTTTGACTGGTCTGCCAATTTAAAGAATCATTTCCAGAGACTAAAGAATCTTTTCTTTCCATTGTTTGTTTAGTTGAATTGTCTCCAGCAAACCAGCCCTCTTTGCAATCTATTTCGTCAATTACTTTGCCCTCGTTATCAATTAGTTTTAAATATTCTCCCTCATTATGCAGACTCCCTTTATAAATTAAATCAGCAGTAATGCTTGGCAGAGTTTCGTCATCGGTTCGTTCCAAAAGAAAAAATCCCCGAGCTGGGATTTTGCCTTCTAAATAAATTTGTGGAGTTTCGTCTTCCGCCAGCAATTTCCACCCATCAAGGTTTAAAGCAACGATTGAGTTGTTATAAAGTTCAATCCATTCGTCATTAAAGGATGTTTCTGTGCCCATCCAGGCAATTTCATTGATAACAACATTTAAGGGGCTAGCGGCGGCAGTCCAAGAAAGGGGAGACAGAACCAACAAAAAGATTATAACAGCTTGCATTGGGAGTTCCTGAATTTTATGTCTAAATGCTGAAAAGCGAGTTTAGTGGCAACTCTTCCCCGGGGAGTTCTTTCAATAAAACCGAGACGCATCAGATAGGGCTCGTAAATATCTAAGACCGTATCTTCTTCTTCGGCGGTAGCGGCCGCTAAAGCTTGCAAACCAACCGGTCCTCCGTTAAATTTCTCAATGAGAGCCCTTAAAAGTCTTCGGTCGGTTGCTTCTAGCCCCAGCTCATCAACCTCTAAGGATTTTAAAGCATTTTTGGTAATTTCTTGGGTAATTTTTCCCTGGCCTTTTATTTGGGCAAAGTCCCTTACCCTTTTTAAAAGATGATTGGCGGTTCTCGGAGTGAATCGGGAGGAGCCGGCAATAATTTTTAAAGCCTGAGGGGCGGCTTCAATGTTCAAGATTTGAGAAGACCTTTGAAGAATTTTTTCAATGTCTGAAGTTTCGTAGAAATTCAAGCCAAAAGTTGCTCCAAATCTTGAGCGCAAAGGTCCCGAGATAAGAGCCAACCGGGTAGTTGCTCCGATTAGGGTGAACTTGGGGATTTTCATTTCCATAGTTCTTGCCATTGGCCCTTTCCCCAAAATCAGGTTTAATTTAAAGTCCTCCATGGCCGGATACAAGTATTCCTCAATGATTCGGTTGAGACGGTGGATTTCATCACAGAATAAAATGGTTCCTTCTTCCAGGTTGGTTAAGATGGCTGCCAAATCGCCAGCCCTTTCAATAGCCGGGCCGGAAGTGACTTTGATTTCACTGCCTATTTCCTTGGACACCAAATAAGCTAAAGTGGTTTTGCCAAGCCCGCTCCCACCGTGAAAAAGCAGGTGCTCGGGAATATGTTTTCTCTGCTTGGCCGCCTCAATAATAATCTTAAGATTCTCTTTAACCTTAGCTTGGCCAACATAATCCTTCCAGTTTTGTGGCCTTAAGGTTAAATCTAAAATATCCTCTTCCGCCGCTTTATTTTCTTGAGGGCTTGACATTTTTTTAAAAATATATTACAATAAGAATTAGCCCGAAACCAATTTTTAGGAATTTCTTTGTGAATGGGCGTCTAAGCTTTTTGCTTGGACGTTCCCTAAAGAGGTTCTGTACCTTCAGGCAATGTAGGTTTGGTTTCGGGCTATCTTTTTTCAAACTATTTCCCTGCTACTCTTTCCACTTCCTCCAAGGTAGTTATCCCCGAGAGCACTTTCAGCAAGCCGTCTTCTCTCATTGTCAGCATTCCCCTTTCTCTCGCTTTTTTGCGAAGGGCAGAAATAGAAGGGGCTTTTGATATAAATTGTTCCATTTTATCGTCAACCAAAAAGAATTCAAAAATACCCACTCTTCCCTTATAACCGGTAGAACTACAGACAGAACATCCCTTGGCTTTGGGAATTTTCAGGTTTTTGTCTAAAGAAGGGACTTTTATTTTTGCTTTTTTGGGGAGAGCTTTCACTCCCTCTTTAAGTTTTGAGAGTTCTTGAGGGGTGGGTTTTTCCAATTTAAGACATTTTTTACAAACTCTCCTGATTAATCTTTGGGCAACGGCTAAGTTTATAGCCGGAGCAATGTTTACCGGGCTCTCTCCCAAAGCTTGCAGCCTGACAACGGTTCCGGCGGCATCGTTGGTGTGCAGAGTCGTTAAAACCAGATGGCCGGTTAAGGCCGCCTGCAGGGAGATTTTTGCCGTCTCAAAATCCCTAATTTCACCAACCAGAATTACGTCCGGGTCTTGCCTGACAATCGCCTTGAGGCCCGTTGCAAAATCATAGCCCTTTTTCGGATTAACCTGGCTTTGGGAAATGCCTTTTAGATGATATTCAATCGGGTCCTCAATTGTTATAATTTTAACTTCGGGATTTCTAATTCTTTTCAAAATAGCATACAAAGTGGTGGTTTTCCCGCTTCCGGTCGGCCCGGTTATAATTATCATTCCATTGGGCTGAGCAATTTCCTTTTTGAAAACCTCCATTATCTCTTCTCTTATGCCCAGCTCTTCAATTTCAATTAAGCTCTTGGGATTTAAGATTCTTATAACAATTGTTTCACCATATTCGGAAGGAAGAGTAGAAACTCTCGCCTCCACCGCTGATTTATTTAATAAAATAGTAAAACGGCCGTCTTGGGCGCGGTCGCTGACATTTAATTTAATGCCGGACAAAAGCTTAATTCTGGAGAGCAGGGCTTTATAGATTGTCGGAGCAAAAAAGATAACATCGTGAAGTATGCCGTCGGTCCTTAATCTTAATTTTGCCCTTTCTTCTTCCACTTCAATGTGAATATCTGATGCCTCAAGAGTTATTGCTCCCCCAAGAATTACCGCCGCCATTTGGCCGGTTTCTTTTGATAAGTTTTTTTCAATTTCCTGCTTAAAACTTCGGATATGCCTGATGGAAGCTTTAATTTGTTTTTCTTCCTCTCCGCCGATTTCTATTTGTCCTGTAATTTTCTCTCTCATAAGCTTAAGATTTCAAAAATTTTATCTTTAACCTTTTGAATGTCCATCTCAACCGACTGGAAAAGGGCTCCCTCGCCTTTCTCCAGTCCCCTAAAATTTTCTAATATTTTCTGTTTCATTTTTTTGTTTGGGGAATAAAAAATGCCCCGGGTAATTGAAGGAGAATTTTTGCTTTCCCAAAGACAGAGAAAATTTTGAAAGGGAAAAATCCCAGAGGTCAGTTTTTCCAGAGCAAATTTTAAATTTGAAGGAGAGGCATTAGCCTGGGAAAAATCTTCTTCTCTCAAGAGAACCCAGCCAAGGTCCAAGCTTTCTAAGAAGTTCAATTTATTGAAAATTCTGCCAAAAATTTGAAAGGAGCTCTCATTTTCTATTCGATAAAGATGAGAACTTATCTCTTTGAGGTCTGCCCCTCTGTCAATTAAAAAGCCAACTTTTTGGAAGGTTTGAGAAGTTAGCTCCGGAGTTTGGAAATTCCGAGTTGCCTCAACTATGCCCAGAAGCAAGGAATTTACTGTTTCTTTAATAAATAGTTTTTTGTCAATTGAAATTAAAAAATCAAAAACAATCTCAGAGAGAGAAGCAGAACTAACTTCAACTAGGTTTAATTGGCCGTAATTCTCATTTTCCAGCTGGTTGTCAATGTTTATTACCGAAGCAGTCCTTTCTTTTGCCATTTCTCTTGAAAGCTCTTTAACTTTTTTGGCTTCTCCAATGCCCAGGGTTATTAAAAGCTCTCCAACTCCTAAAGAGTGGAGGGCAAAATTTTCCTTTTTCAGCTCGTCTCCGTTTGTTTTCAAATAAAGATTCAAGCCCTGACCCGTTTTTTCATAAAACAGCTGGGAAAGCTTTGTCTGAGACGCTTTAATTGAGATTAGAAAATCTCCCTGGGAGAGGTGGAAGTTAGTTTTTTTTATTAAAAAGTTGTACTTTTGAGGATAGTTTTCGGCAATTAGATTTACATTCTTGCCTAATTTCTTTAAACTAAAAAAGAGGGCTAAAGCAGCCGGAAAACTATCTTTCCGGAAGTCAGGCGAAGGAAGAAGAGCAATGTCCTGAACTTTCTCAATAATCTTTTTTAGTTTCTTAAAATTTTCTACCATCTTCTTCTCAATTTAGTTAATTTTTACTTCAATGTCAACTAAAACTCGAAACTTGGAACATGAAACCTAAAACATTTCTTTCCGTGTCTCCCTCTCAAACAGAAAAGCTGGGCAGAGAACTTGCCAGGAAAGTTTTTAAATTTCCTTCAAACAAAAGAGCAGTTGTTGTTGGCTTGATTGGGGACTTAGGAGGCGGTAAAACAACTTTTTTAAAAGGCTTTTCAAAAGGGCTTGGCCTAAAAGAAAAGATATTAAGCCCCACTTTTATTATTATGCGAAAATTCCAAGTTGGCAGAGATAAATTCCAATGGTTTTATCATTTTGATTGTTACAGGATAAAAAATCCAAAGGAAATTTTAGAGCTTGACTTCAAAGAGATAATTTCTCACTCCAAAAATATTGTTTGCATTGAATGGGCCGACCGCATTGAAAAGATTGTCCCCAAAGGAGCCGTTTTAATAAGATTTAGATTTGTTGACAAAAAAACAAGAAAAATATCTTTTAAGTTTTAATTTGTTGAGATAAGTTTATGGCCGACCAAAAAAAACGTTTAATCATCATTGACAGCAATTCTTTAATTCACCGCGCCTATCATGCCCTGCCTCCCTTAACCACTAAAAAGGGAGAGTTGGTTAACGCGATTTACGGATTTTTATTGGTTTTTTTGAAGGTCTTAAGAGAAATGAAGCCGGATTTTGTTGCCGCCGCCTTTGATTTGCCGGGACCTACCTTTCGCCACAAAGAATTCAAAAAGTATAAAGCTAAAAGAGTCAAAGCTCCCGAAGAACTTTATCAGCAGATTTCAAAAATTAAAGAAGTTTTGAGGGCATTCAAAGTGCCAATTTTTGAGAAACAAGGATTTGAAGCAGACGATTTAATCGGCACCATAGCCAAACTGGCTCCCAGAAAACAGGCCTACCCAGAACTTGAAACAATAATCTTGAGCGGCGATTTGGATTCTCTCCAGCTTATTAACCAACAGACAAAAGTTTACACCCTAAAGAAGGGGATTAAAGACACGATTTTATACGATATTGAGAAAGTCAGAGAAAGATATCAGGGACTGGACCCTTCTCAACTCACCGATTTTAAAAGTTTGAGGGGCGACCCTTCCGACAATATTCCCGGAGTTACCGGGATTGGCGAGAAAACCGCCATTAAACTGATTAAAGAATTCGGCAGCTTGGAAAATCTTTACCAAGAGATTGATGAGAAAACGGAAAAAGCAGAAGGGATAAAAGACAGTGTTTTAAAAAAGTTAAAAGATTATAAAGAGCAGGCCTTTATTTCAAAGAGATTGGTCCAAATAAAGGAAGATGTTCCGATTGATTTCAATCTGAAAGAAGCTAAATTTGAGAAAATTAACAAAGAAAAGATAACTGAGGTTTTTAAAAGCTTTGAATTTTATACCCTGCTCAAAAGATTAGAAGAGCTTACCTCTTATGTTTCTCTCAAACAACAGGGACTTATGTCTTTTCCAGACGCTAAAAGAAGCATTGAGGAAGAAATTGAAAATCTTGCTAAGGAAGGAATTATTTCCGAAAAAATTGCTAAGATTGAAAAAGCTTTGGTTAAAGTGGTTAAAGAGATGGGAAAGAACGGCATAAAAATAGACCTGAGAGCTCTTCGGGAAGTTTCGGAAAATTTAGAGATAAAAATTAAAGACCTGCAAGCAAAAATTTTTAACCTGGCTTTGGGAGAGTTCAACCTTAACTCCCCCCAGCAGGTGAGAGAAGTTCTTTTTGAAAAACTTAAAATTGAAGAGAAAGGATTGAAGAGGACGCCGGCAGGCGTAGTTTCTACCGGGGCTCAAGAGCTGCAAAAATTACGGGAAGCTCATCCAATAATAGACCTGATCTCAAAGCACAGAGAGCTTTTCAAGCTAAAGTCCGGCTTTGTGGATGCTTTGCCAAAAATGATAGACAAAAAGGACGGGAGAATTCATCCCCATTTTCATCAATTGGGGACGGTTAGCGGAAGAATGAGCTGTTCAACTCCTAATTTGCAAAACATCCCAATCAAGAGTGAAACCGGCAAAGAAATCAGGAAATGCTTCTGTTCTGCTGAAGGTTTTAAGTTTCTTTCAGCCGATTATTCTCAAATGGAATTAAGGATAGCGGCGGCAATCAGCCAAGATAAAAGAATACAAGAGCTTTTTCAAAAAGGAGAAGACATTCACCGGCTGACGGCGGCTCAAATCTTTCAAATCCCGGAGAAGGAAATAACTGAAACTCAAAGAAATTTTGCTAAAACTTTAAGCTTTGGAATTCTCTATGGCATGGGAGCCCGGGGGCTTGCTGCGAGAACCGATTTCTCTTTAAGAGAAGCAAAAGAATTTATTGATAAATACTTTGAAAAGTTTCCGGAATTCACTAAGTTTATCAAGAAATCAATTGAAAGGGCCAGAGAGAAAGGATTCGTTGAAACGCTTTCGGGCAGAAAGAGATTTTTGCCCGAGCTTAATTCAATTGACCCAAGACTGCGCTCCCGGGCCGAAAGAATGGCTCGCAATTTTCCGATACAGGGACTGGCGGCTGATATTTGTAAAATGGCAATGGTAAAAATAGAAGAAGAAGGACTGCTGAATAAAGATTGTAAGATGATTTTACAGATTCACGACGAGCTCCTTTTTGAAATAAAAGGGGAGCTCGTTAAAGAAACAGCTTTTAAAATTAAAGAGATTATGGAGAGGATTTACCAGCTTACTCCCCCTCCGAAGGTGGAGTTAAGAATTGGCGGCAATTGGAAAGAAATGGATTTTTTGTTAAAATAAAGCAACAAATTTATGTCAGAGACAATAGCTACTTTTGTTTTTTTTATAATAATTGTTCTTCTGCCTCTTCTCTCTTTTTTAATCTACTTAAAATACAAAAAAGCGTTGAAAGAGTTAGAAAAAACAAAAAAGATTTTGGAAGAATCAAAGAAGGTTCAGGGCATTCAGGTGAAAGCCAGAACCCGCCAATTAAAAGAACAAGCCGAGACATTAGGCGAAGAGAACATAGAGAAAACCAGAGCCCTAAGAGAGCGGTTGAAAGAGCTTGAAAAATTCCATCGGCTAACCGTTGGCAGAGAATTGAAAATGATAACGTTGAAGAAGGAGGTGAAGAAAATGGAAGCCCAGTTAAGAGAGGCTAACCTTGAGTTTAAAAAAAATGCTAAATCATCAAACAAGAAAAGGAATAGATAAAAAAACAAAAGAAGAAATTCCTAAAGAAGTAAGGGGCACCAGAGAGGCCCTGCTTAATATTCTGGAGGATGTTGAAGAGGTAAGAAAAGAGATAGAGGAAGAAAGAGACAAGACGCTGTCCATTATTGAAAATTTTCCCGAAGGACTTTTATTTTTTGACAAAGAAAACCGACTCTCTTCAATTAACCCTCGCGTCTGCTACATTTTTGGGGTTAAGCCGGAAGACCTGAGAGGCAAAAAACTGAATGAGTTAGCGAGTGTTTCCTCTTTAGCCCCCTTAATTGAAATTTTAGGAGAAGAGATTAAAATGGGGTTGAAAAAGGAATTAGAGCTGAAGAGTGGTTTGGTTTTAGAAATTTCCAGCATCTCAGTAATGAAGGGAGAGGAGAAAGCCGGGGCTTTAGTTATTTTACGAGACATAACCCGGGAGAAAATTATTGAGAGGTTAAAAACCGAATTTGTTTCCATTGCCGCTCATCAATTAAGGACTCCCTTATCAGCCATAAAATGGACATTGAGAATGATTTTAGACGGAGATTTGGGGAAGATTCCCAAATCCCAGGAAGAGCTTCTTAAGAAAACTTACGAGAGCAACGAAAGGATGATTCATTTGATTAACGACCTGCTAAATGTTACCAGAATTGAAGAGGGGAGATTCCTTTATAATGTTCAGAAACGGGATATGACAGAGATATTAAAGAAGTTGCTCGCTCCTCTAAAAAGAATTGCTAAGAGGGAAAAGCTCCAGCTTGAATTTAATGCCCCAAAGGAGAAAATACCGGAAGTGAGCATTGATACGGAAAAAATTTCTTTAACCATGCAAAACTTAATAGAAAACGCCATCCACTATACCGAACCGGGAGGCAAGATAAAAGTTTCTCTCAGTTATTTGGAAAAGAAAAAAGAAGTTTTGTTTCAGGTTCAAGATACCGGAATCGGCATTGCCAAGCAGCAGCAAAAAAGAGTGTTTTCAAGGTTTTTCAGGGGAGCTAACGCGGTAAGAGCGGAAACCGAAGGGACGGGACTGGGGCTTTTTATCGCCAAGAACATCGTTGAGGCCCACGGCGGCAAAATTTGGTTTGAGTCGCTAGAGAATAAGGGGACAACGTTCTACTTTACTTTGCCCACTTGACCTTGTTATTTTAAAGAGATAAAATAGAGAAAAGGTTTTAAGAGGAGCCAATTGCAACCTATGAAAAAAATTTTAGTTGTTGAGGACGAAGAAATAATTTGCGAGCTTTTGCGAAGAAAATTAAGCCAGGCAGGCTACGAAGTTTCAATTGCCAAAGATGGAGTTGACGGCTTGGAACAGATGAGGGAAGCAAAATTTGATATTATCTTGCTTGATATTATAATGCCAAATAAAGGAGGGTTTGGGGTAATGGAAGAAATGCAGAAAGACGAGAACTTAAAAAATATCCCGGTGATTGTTATTTCAAATTCCGGTCAGCCGGTGGAGTTAGACAGAGCTAAAAAGTTGGGAGCAAGAGACTGGCTGATTAAAACCGAATTTGACCCCCAAGAAGTATTGGAAAAGGTTAAAAAACAAATCGGTTAAAATATATGGCTCAAAAAATACTAATTGTTGAAGATGACAAATTTTTAAGGGAACTCATCACCAGAAAATTAACCTCCGAAAAGTACGAAATAGTTGAAGCAATAGACGGGGAAGAGGGCCTGAAAAAAATACAGAAGGAAAAGCCAGACTTAGTTTTACTTGACTTAATTTTGCCGGGCATAGATGGCTTTGAGGTCCTAAGTAAGGTAAAAGAGGACCCGGCCCTGTCTTCAATTCCGGTAATTATTCTTTCCAACTTAGGACAAAGAGAAGAAGTGGAAAAAGGATTGAAGCTCGGAGCAGTTGATTATTTAGTCAAGGCTCACTTCACCCCCAATGAGATTGTTGAGAAGATGAAAGAAGTGCTTAAGTAACAGAGATATGCCCGAGCTACCCGAGGTAGAAACAATACGCCATCAACTAGCCCGAAAAATCATCGGCAAAAAATTACAGGGCAGGCGTATTGTTAATGTTCGCCGTCGCGCCAAAGTTTTAATCATTGACTTCAAGGACTCTTCAAGTTTAGTTTTTCACTTAAAATTAACCGGTCAATTAATTTTTAACGGACAACCTTCGCGATATACTCGCAAGGTTTTTCATTTTGACGACGGCAGCCGCTTAATCTTTAACAATATGAGGAGGTTCGGTTGGTGGAAGAGAGTGAGAAATACCTTAGAAATTGAGAAGAAATTTGGTCCCGAACCATTATCTGAAGATTTCACCTTAAAAAAGTTTAAAGAGATGCTTACTAAGCGGACTAAATCCAAGATTAAACCATTGTTGATGGATCAAAAGTTTATCGCCGGTATCGGCAATATTTACAGCGATGAAATTTTGTTTGCCTCAGGAGTGAGGCCAACGCGCCAAGCCAAAACGTTAACCGGAGAAGAAATTAAAAGAATTTTCCAAAAAATAAAGAAAATTTTAAAAGAAGCTATTAAATATCAAGGTTCGTCAATTCAATATTACGTTGATACTGAAGGGCAGAGAGGGAAATACGTAAAATACCACCAAGTTTATCGCCGCCAGGGAAAACCCTGTAAAAAATGCGGCACTATTATCAAAAGAGTTAAAATCAACGGCAGAAGTAGTCACTTTTGCCTCCACTGCCAAAAGTAGAAAGAGAATTGGCAGAGAATAGTTCTCCGCCAAAACTTGACTTTTTGAAAAAGAGTGGTAGGGTTTAGTCAGTACTGGGAGTTTATTTATTCCCAAAAAAATTTAATAAAGGAGGAACTGGCTATGAGTAAAAAACAGATAGTCGGAAGTATGTCAGAATGGTCTGGTGTACTAAAGGATCTTTTCCGTCAGATTGATGATGGAAGTATTAAATTGAGAGATGTCCAAGGTTTTTTAGAGCACGAGAATCCATTCGGGCTAGGGAGGTTGATTTCTGAATGGGAAAAGTTCTATAAAAACCTTTTCGGAATTAAAGCAGATTTTTCAAACCTGCAAATTCCGAAGAAACAAAAGGGATTCGATCGTCTGATAGTTATGGCTCAAGGAATTACGCCCCAAACAGCTTTCAATAAATGCGAAGAGCTATTTCCCTGCCAGAAGTGGACGAATAGAATTTTGGACGAGGTTGTTACTCACTCGGATAGGATAGCTAAAGACAGTTCTTATGCTGTTTGGTTCAGGGATAGAGTAGAAGCAGACGTGGAACTGAGAAGCATTTTTGCAGACAAGCTTAAAGAGAAAGGGATTTTAGGGATTACCTTGGAGGAACGGCTCATTTATGAGTTAAAGTTTTTTAAGGAAACTAAAAAGCACCTGGATAAACAGATTATCACTTTATGCTCGGGTTCGTGCTATTCTGACGACGGTGTGCCGGTTGTCGGCTGGCGCGACAGCAAGTTAGAAGTCTTTTGGTACACCCATAGCAATGCCGACGGCCCCGTGAGTTCCCGCCAGGTAATTTCCTAGTTCTTGTCCCCATTCCTGACAATCAGGAATGGGGACTCTTTATTTCTTTGAGAAAATACGATAAAATACAAGAGCCATGATTATTTTTCTTTACGGCAAAGATACATATAGATTGCAGCAGAAATTAAAAGAGATAGAAACTCAATATAGAAAAATTCACAAAAGTGGGCTGGATTTGGAAAAATTTGATGCTCTCCAAATTGAGTTTAGAGAATTTTGGGACAAGCTTTTTCAACGATCAATGTTCAGCCGGAAGAAATTGTTCTTTTTAGAAAACTTATTTTCAAACCCGGAATTTAAAAAAGAGTTCCTGAAAAAGATTGAACAAGTTGCCAAATCCGAAGACGTGGTGGTTGTTCTTGAAAAACAAGAACTGCCCAAAAAAGACAAACTCTTTCTCGGCTTGAAGAAACAAGCGAAATCTCAAGAATTCCTCCCCTTAACCGGTCAGAAATTGAGACAAAGGATAGAAAGGGAAATTAACAAACAGGGAATGGGGATAGAGAGAGGAGCTTTGGAAAAATTAATTGATTTTGTCGGTGATGATTCCTGGCGACTTGCCAACGAACTGCAAAAACTCATACATTTTAAAAAGGATGCGAAAATAATCAAAGAAGAAGACATTGAGCTTTTGGTCCGGCCAAAAGTTGAAACGGATATTTTCAAAACAATTGCGGCAGTGGCTCAAAAAGAAAAAGGCAGGGCGCTTTCGCTTTTACAAAAGCACCTTCAAAAAGGCGACAGCCCCATTTACCTTCTCTCAATGATAAGTTTTCAATTTAGAAACCTGCTAATTGCCAGCGCCTTGAGAGAAAGAGGCAAAACCCTGGACGACTTTTTAAGATTAAAAATCTGTCACCCTTATGCTGCCAGAAAAAGCTGGCAAACATCTGCTGGATTTAATCTTTCTCAATTAAAAAAGATCTACCAAAGAATCTTTGAAGCAGACCTTAACATTAAAATTGGCAAAGCCGCTCCCGAAGAAGGGCTTAAAACATTAATTGCCCAAATTTAAAAACTTGGTTAAGCGGGATTTCTTTCTGGAAGCGGCGTTTTTCTTTATTACACCCTTCTTAGCCGCCTTATCCAAGGCCTTATAAAGTTGAGGCAAAAGTTTTTTAGCTTCCCCTGATTTTTTTTGAGAAACTAAATTCCGAACCTCTTTAACGAGGTTTTTCATTTTACTTTTTCTCTGAATGTTTCTTTTCTTTCTTGTGATATTTTGCCTTAAGGCTTTTTTCGCCGATTTAGTGATGGGCATATAATTATTCGTGGCTTTACATTACACTATTTTAATTTCTTTATCAAGTCCCTGATTTCGGCGGCTCTTTCAAAATCTAAATTGCCGGCCGCTTTTTTCATTTCTTTTTCCAAAAGTTTAACGTCCTGAATATGGCCGAACTCCGAGGTTATTTGTTTTTCTTTGTCAGCGAATGGCCAGTCCCTAATTTCTTTAACAATGGGAGATGGCGTAATATGGTACTTCTTGTTGTAATCCTCTTGAATTTTTCTTCTCCTTTCAATTTCTTTTTGGGCTTTTTTTATTGAATAGGTTTCTTTGTCAGCGTACAAAATAATATGGCCCTCTTGATGGCGAGCCGCCCTTCCCATTGTTTGGATTAAAGTGGTTTCTGCCCTTAAAAATCCTTCTTTGTCAGCATCTAAAATGGCAACCAGAGCCACTTCCGGCAGGTCCAGCCCCTCTCTTAAAAGATTTATTCCCACCAGCACGTCGTATTCTCCCTCTCTGAGTTTTTTGAGAATGCCCGGCCTTTCCAGAGTTTTTATTTCCGAATGCAAATATTGGGTTTTAATTCCCTGTTCTGCCAGATAATCAGCCAGCTCTTCGGCTAATCTTTTGGTTAAAGTAACGGCTAAAATTCTCTGGCCCATTTTCACTCTTTTTTTAATTTCTTTGATTAAGTCCTTAACCTGATTTTGAGTTGGCCTGATTTCGATTGATGGCTCCAATAGTCCGGTTGGCCGGATTAATTGTTCAACTAATAATCTTGTCTTGTTCTTCCTGCCTGCCGGCAGGCAAGGCTCAATTTTTGCTTTTTCGTAGGGGCCTGGAGTAGCTGAAACAAAAACTGCCTGATTGATTTTTTTCTCAAACTCTCCAAAACTTAAAGGTCGATTGTCCAGAGCCGAAGGAAGGCGAAAGCCATTTTGAATTAGAGTTTCTTTTCTTGCTCTGTCGGTGTTGTACATAGCATGGAGTTGGGGGATGCTCATATGGGATTCGTCAATAAATACCAGAAAGTCGCTTGGAAAATAATCCAATAGAGTGAAGGGCGGTTTGCCCGGCTCCCGGAATTCCAAATGCCTTGAATAATTTTCAACTCCATGACAATAACCTGTTTCTTTTAACATTTCCAAGTCATAGTTTGTTCGTCCTCCTAATCTTTGAGCTTCAACTAATTTGTTTTCTTTTTTGAGTTTTGCCATCTCTGTCTGCAGTTCTCCCTTTATATTTTCTATGGCAATATTTAACTTTTCCTGGGGAGTAACCCAAAATTGAGCAGGGTAAATTTTGAAGTTCGGTTTTGAAATTTTATCAATCTCATCTCCTCGAAATTCTATTCTTAAAATTTCTTTGCCGGTTACTAAATAAATTTCAATGGTGTCGCCCCTCACCCGGAAAGTTCCCGGAGCAAAATCAATATCGTTCCTCCTATACTGTAAAGAGGTTAAGTGAGAGACAAAATCTTTCCTTTTTATCTTCTGCCCCTGTTTTACTTGCAAGCTCACTTTCTGGTAGGCTTCCGGAGAGCCAATATTGTAAATGCAAGAGACCGAGGCAACCACGATAACGTCTTCTCTGGTTAAGATGTCTTGAACGGCCGCGTGCCTTAATCTGTCTATTTCCTGGTTGATTTTGGCGTCTTTCTCAATATAGGTGTCGGTTTGGGGGATGTAGGCCTCGGGTTGATAATAATCGTAATAGGAAACAAAATAATGGACTCCATTTCCCGGAAAGAACTCTTTGAATTCTTGGTATAATTGGGCGGCCAAAGTTTTGTTATGGGAAATGATAAGGACTGGCTTTTGGATTTTTTCAATAACTTGAGCCAGGGTAAAAGTTTTTCCAGAGCCGGTTACTCCAAGCAGCACCTGGTTTTTAGCTCCCTGCCGCAGGTTTTTTGTTAACTTGTCAATTGCTTGGGGCTGGTCGCCGGTCGGTTTAAATTTTGAAACCAAGTTGAACATATTGAAAATTAAAGATATTATGAATGTATTGGAATCTAAGACAGCTATGATTTCTTATCTTCAGGGAAAAATTATTTTAAAGAAAGAAAAGTTTATAATCCTGGAAGTTTCAGGGGTTGGCTTTGAGATTTTTCTTGCTGAGAGTACACTAAATAAAATAGCACAAATTGGCCAATCTTTCAATGTCTTCTGCTATTTGGACGTTGGCGAGCGAAGCTTAAAGTTGTATGGATTTTTAACCTATGAAGAACTTGAACTTTTCCGGCTTTTGCGAAATATCTCCGGCGTTGGTCCCAAAGCCGCTTTAGACATTTCTTCAATTGGCTCACCGGAAAAAATTAAAAAAGAAATAGAAAAAGGCAACGAGGCGATTTTTGAAGACATCCCGGGGATCGGTAAGAAAAAAGCCAGAAAAATCATTTTAGAGCTTTCCGGAAAATTGAAAAGCCCGGCTCCTTCTCCCCAGAAAGAAACATTTCCAAAAGACGAGGCATTTTTAGCTTTATTAAACCTCGGCTTCAAAAAGGAAGAGGTAAAAACAGCCCTATCCAAGCTTCCCAAAGAAATAGAAAAGACAGAGGAAAAAATAAAAGAGGGTTTAAAAATTTTAGGAAAATAAAAGCTCAATGAAGAATTTAATTAAAAAACTTCTTCCATTAACGTTTTTAAGCTGGTATCATTTCTTACTGGCTTTTTTTGGCGCTTTAATTTATAGATTTCCTTCAAGAGAGCTAAAAGTTATCGGCGTTACCGGTACCGGAGGCAAATCAACTGTGGTTGAATTTTGCCAGCAAGTCTTAAAAGAAGCAGGTTATAAAACAGCTTCAATTTCTTCCATTAGTTTTAGAATAAGAGATAAAGAGCGGCCCAATACTTTAAAAATGACAATGCCCGGGAGATTAAAGCTGCAAAGATTTTTGAGGCAGGCGGTTAAAGCCGGCTGCCAGTATGCGGTTTTGGAGGTAACTTCGGAGGGAATTTTACAGCATCGCCAAAAGTTTATTAATTTTGAAGCGGCTATTTTTACCAATTTATCTCCAGAACATATTGAACGGCACGGCTCTTTTGAAAAGTATCGGGAAGCCAAAGGAAAACTTTTTAAACAGACCAAAAAAATCCATATTACAAATGGCGAGGACGAAAACGCCGAGTATTTTTTAAAGTTTCTAGCTAAAAAGAAAATTGGATTCCCTAAAGCAAAAAATATCCAAGAAAGTCCAACCGGCGTAAGTTTTGAAGTTCAAAACACCAAATTTAATCTCAATTTATTGGGCAAATTCAATGTGTCAAACGCTTTGGCGGCAATCTCCCTGGGGTTATCTCAGGGAATTGATTTGTCAATTTGCCAAAGGGCGTTGGAAAAGATTAAGGGAATGCCCGGAAGAATGGAGCTTGTTATTAAAGAGCCCTTTCGGGTAATCGTTGATTATGCCCATACTCCCGATTCTCTGGAGAAAGTTTACAACACTCTAAAAACTACCCACTACCCACTACTCACTACTCACTTGATTTGTGTGCTCGGCTCTTGCGGCGGGGGAAGAGATAAATGGAAAAGACCAAAACTGGGAGAGATTGCTTCTGAGTATTGCCACAATATAATTATCACCAACGAGGACCCCTACGACGAACCACCTCAAAAGATAATGGATCAAATTGAAGAAGGTATCAGTATAAATCAGCTCAATCAGCATAAATCAGCGGTCTATAAAATCTTAGACCGAAGAGAGGCCATTAGCGAGGCATTAAAATCAGCCCGAGCAGGAAACACCGTTATTATCACCGGCAAAGGTTGTGAATCCTGGATGTGTGTTGCTGGCGGCAAAAAAATCCCCTGGGACGACCGGGAAATTGTTAAACAAGAATTTAAAAAGCTAAACTTATGAAAAAATACGAAATCCTTGAACACAAAGCCGACTTAAAAATTAGAATTTTTGGCGAAGGAAAAGAAGAGCTTTTTTTAAATGCCATTTTAGCAATCAGAGAAAACCAGAGAGCCATCATTTCAATGAAGGACGCAAAAAGAAAAATCAAAGTAAGTTCTCCCGACTTGCCTTCGCTTTTAGTTGATTTTTTAAGTCAGGTTTTGTACTTGAGCCAGGTCAATAAAGAAAATTATAATAATATTAAATTTAAAAAACTTTCTAACATCCGCCTTGTGGCGGAAATTTCCGGCAAAAAAGTGGAGAGCTTTGGCGAGGAAATTAAGGGAGTAACCTATCACGACTTAGATATTCATCAAGAAAAAGACGGCACCTGGCAAGCCACCGTGCTGTTTGATATCTAAGCTGTTATAAAATAAAAGAATATGGAGAAAAAAGATTTCAAAAAAATTACTGATTATTTGTGGGAAATGCCTAAGTCTTTCCGGTCTGACATGAAAGTGCCGGTCCGAGCTTATGTTACCGAAAAAATATTGGAAGAGAGTTTTAGAGATAGGTCTCTCAGCCAGTTGGTTAATGTCGCTACCCTACCGGGGATTGTTAACTATGCTATGGCTATGCCAGATATGCACGAAGGCTATGGTTTCCCTATTGGGGGAGTGGCCGCTATGGATATGAAAACAGGAGTGATTTCCCCCGGTGGAGTTGGCTACGATATAAACTGCGGCATGCGGCTTTTGAAATCAGAGTATTTAGAAAAAGACATTAAACCTTATTTAGAAAAGTTAGCTACAGAAATTCAAAAAGAGGTTCCTTCGGGGTTAGGGGAAGGAAGACAGATAAAATTTTCAATTAAGCAAATTGATAAAATTTTAGAAGGAGGGGCTCTCGAATTAATAGAAAATGGATATGGCGAAAAAGAAGATATTGAAAACTGCGAATCAAACGGAAAACTTCTCCAGGCCGATGCCTCTTGTGTTTCTGACCGTGCTAAAAACCGAGGCAGAGACCAAGTGGGGACTCTCGGGAGCGGCAATCATTTTCTGGAAGTCCAGAAGGTGGGAGAAATCTTTGATAGTGAAATTGCTAAAATCTTTGGTTTGTTTAAAGACCAAATAGTAATTATGATTCATACCGGTTCTCGGGGACTTGGTCACCAAATCGCTACCGACTACATAAAAGTGATGATGCGAGCTATGACAAAATATAATATCAGATTGCCCGACCGCGAGTTAGCCGCTTGTCCAGTAAGTTCAACGGAAGGAAAAAAATATTTTGCTGCTATGAGTTGCGGAGCAAATTATGCCTGGGCCAACCGGCAAATGATAACTCATTTTATTAGAAGGGCTTGGAAAACTGCTTTAGGCGAAGAATCTTCTCCTTTAATTTCTCTTTATGATGTTGCTCATAACATTGCCAAGATTGAAAAACATAAGATTGGGGGTGAAGAGCAGGAACTTTGCCTTCACCGCAAGGGAGCGACAAGAGCCTTTCCCCCCGGTCACCCAGAAATTCCAGAGAAATATCGTTCAGTTGGTCAACCGGTTTTGATTCCAGGTAGCATGGGAACTGCCTCTTACGTTTTGGTTGGACAGAAAGAAGGAGAAGAGGCTTTTTATTCGACCTGTCATGGTGCAGGACGCATGATGTCGCGGCATGCGGCTATTAGAAGATTTCCCGGCAATGAGGTGGTAAAGGATTTAGAAAGAAAGGGAATTATTGTTAAATGTCGGAGTTTTAGAGGGATTGCCGAAGAAGCTCCCCTTGCCTATAAGGATGTTAATGAAGTTGTTGAGGTAGTTCATCAGGCTGGTTTGTCAAAGAAAGTGGCAAAGCTCGTTCCCTTAGCCGTTATCAAAGGAGAGTGAGAGCTTATCTCTTGAAAAATTAAACAAAGTAGGTTAAGATACAAAATATTATGTTTATCCCTTCCGGATACTTTTTGTTTAAATTAATTTATGACAAAGAAAAGACTTCCCAAAAGCCAGAGGAAATATATTCGGCAAGAAAAAGCTCGGATTCGCCGGGAAGTTTTAGATTTGAAAAAGCAGGAAGAACTGATTAACCAACTTTACGAAAAATTCTTAAAAAAGCCCGTTCTTGAAAAACCCAATCCCAAAAAGCCAATCTTGAAAAAACCAATTTCAAAAAAACCAACTCTGAAAAAACCAACCTTGAAAAAGCCCACAAAAATTCAAGAAAAAGCTCCGCAGAAAGCTGGCTGAGAAGCCAGTTTTTTTGATGCAATTTTGATATAATAGAGTAATATGAAAACCGGAATTGCTACAGTCCCATTGGATACCGGGCGATGCCCCAAGTGGCTTTTTGAGAGAATGAAGCGGCTTTCCCAGGGGATATTTTTAGCTATTCGGGAAGAATTTGGTCCAGAAGAAATTTTAAAAAGATTGTCAGACCCCACCTGGTTTCAAAGTTTGGGAAGCGTACTTGCTTTTGATTGGAATAGCTCAGGATTAACCACCACTACCATGGGAGCCCTGAAGGAAGCAATCCGAGGATTAGAAAAAGAAATTGGCATTTTTATTTGCGGAGGAAAAGGAAGAACTTCAAAGAAAACTCCCGAGCAGATTCAGCAATGGGGAGCATTTCTGGGGTTTTCCAAGGAGAAAATTGATAAGATAGTTTATGCCAGCAAGATATCAGCCAAAATAGATTCCTCTCTTGTTCAAGACGGTTATCAGCTCTATCATCACAATTTAATTTTTTCAGAAAAGGGGCATTGGGCAGTAGTACAGCAGGGAATGTCTGAAGGAAATTCTACTGCCCGACGTTATCACTGGCTTTCATTGGGCGTTAAGGACTTCGCTGAAGAACCACATTCTGGAATTATTTCTAACACCCAAGGGAAACCATTAAATTTAACCGCCAGAGAGAGCCGAGAAAACAAAAAAATTTCCAAAGAGTTAGCAGCCGAAGAACCTAAAACATTTTTAAAAGATATAAAATTGATTTCAGGAAAAAGTAACTATTTAATAAACCAAAAAAGATTGCCGGGTTTTGCCGAAATGCAGTTGCCCAACACAGAATTCCATTGGCATCCGGTTGTTCAGGAGAAATTTGATTTAAAAAGATTGGAAAAAACCATTCTCTTTGCTAAATCCCAAGCTCCTGAGAACTTTGAGAAGCTTTTGTCGCTTAAAGGTGTTGGGCCGAGGACTATTCGCGCCTTAAGCTTGGTAGCTGAAATAATCTACGGCGCCAAACCTTCCTATGAAGACCCGGCCAGATACTCTTTCGCCCATGGAGGGAAAGACGGCACACCATATTTTCCAAAACGCCAGGAGCTTGACCGCACTATAGAAATTTTAGAAAAAGGAATTAAAAACAGCAAAGTTTCAATTCAAGAAAAAAGTGAAGCCCGAAAAAGATTAAGCAGCCTTAATTTATGAAAGAGCACTCTTTTTTACATCCGTGGCAAACTTTTAGGTTTGAGATTTTTTTCTTTTCTTTAAGTCTGGGGTTGGGGATTTTAGCCGGTTCAAGGTTACAAGAGATTTTTAAAATTCAGAAAATTCCTCCGCCCTCAATTAACTTCTCTCAATTTCTGTTCTATTTTTTTCTGGGCACTCTTTTTCTTCTTTCAATAACTTATTTTTCCAAGCTCAAAAAAGGAAAGGGGATATTTTTTAAGGGGATTTTTCTTTTAGTAATTAGTTTTGGCAACTTCTTCTTTTTCGGTTTGTGGCTGTCAGACGTTTTGACTTTTACCCTGGTGGCTGTTTTACTTATCTTTTTACTTAAAAAGCCCTCTTTAATGCTTCACAATTTTGCTTTAATTTTTGCCATAGCCGGGGTGGGAGCCGGTTTGGGATTAAGTTTTACTCCGGAAATGGTAATTTTACTTCTTTTGATTTTTTCAATTTACGATTTTATCGCTGTTTACAAAACAGGGCATATGATAAAAATGGCAAAAGAAATGATTACTCACGGAGCAATTTTGGGGCTGATTGTCCCCCAAAAGATGGCTGATTTGAAAACCCAGTTAAAAGAAGTTAAAACAGGAGGCAAGTTTTTAATTTTGGGAGCAGGTGACATTGTCTTTCCTTTGATTTTGGTTGTTTCTTTAATCCCGCAGGGAATCGCTGCTTCTTTAATTGTTGCTGTTTTTGCCCTATTCGGTCTTTTAGCTGGCTTTTTAATTTTTATCTCAAAAAAAGAACGGCGTCCAATGCCGGCCCTTCCACCGATTGCTTTATTTTCAATAATCGGTTATTTTATAACAAAGATTATTTAATCCCCTTGAAAAAATTAAAGAATCAGGTAACCTATAAGAAGAATAAGCAAAACTAAGTTAAGAAGAAATTTTATGGACAAAGAAAAATTAGAAAAAATAATAAGGTTTTTATCTGAAACCCAGATGCTGAAGCGAATTAAACACGAAGGAGTGAAATTGGCAGGAGTTGAAAATCCAGACTCAGTGGCAGAACACACTGCTCTGGCGGCCCAAATTGCTTATGTTTTAGCTAAGCTGGAGGGTGATGCGGATGCTTTAAAATCTGCAGCGATAAATCTTTTTCACGATAACGAAGAGGCTCGATTGGGCGACCACAACAAAGTGAGTGCAAGGTATTTAGATATTGAAAAAATTGAAAGAGAAGTAGAAAAAGAACATTACAGTAATTTACCAAAAGAAATCGGGGAAGAACTTTTTCAACTGCAGGAAGAAAAAAGAGAAAGGAATAGCAAAGAAGGCATAATTGCCCAGGACGCAGATTGGTTAGAAATGGCAATTCAAGCGAAAATTTACGTAGAGAGAGGATATAAAGGGTGTGAGAATTGGATTGATAATATTGAGAAGGCCCTGGAAACAGAATCAGCTAAAGAAATTTTAGCTGAGATAAGAAAAAATCCGGACTTCCTAAATTACTGGTGGAGAGAATTAAAAAAGATGACTTATAAGAAATTAAACTAATAAGAATGAAGAATAAATTCCTGAAATTCTATAATTTCTTTGTCATATAGCTGTCTTTTAACTGATACTTTAATTTCCGATAATAATTGCGGGCTCCCACGCCAGAGATTGCCGCAATTTTTTTCAAACAGAATTCTTTTTTAGTTATTTTCTCAGCTTCTTTTATCAGTTTTTTGCCCAGGCCTCGGTGTTGGGGGGAGAGAGATTTTTCACCAACCGGTGTCATTTGCCCAAAGGTATGGACTTCCCGAATTATGCCCACTTTTTCTAAAACTAGGAAAATTGGTGGAGATCGGGTCTCCGCCAGATAGCTTGGGATTCTTAAACGTAATAGGGCGTAAAGTTTATTCCTTTTTTTATTTTCAAAAGTTAAAAAGAGCTCTTTGCCGTCAGAGGCCTCGTAATCTTTGCGGAAAAGCTCAAGTTTTTCTTTGGGATTATAATTTCCTTTGACTTCCCGGCACCTGATACACTTGCATTTTAATCCTTTTCTCCCCATCTCTTTTTGAACCACCTCTCTCAAGTTTGATATTTTTGTTCCACCCTCAATAATGTCTATTGTCGGGATATCTCGGATAATTCTTTGAATTCTGCAAAAGCGAGGAATTATCTTTTTAATTTCAATCAGCAGTTTGATTAATTTTTCTTCAGAATAGGGTTTAAATTTTCCCTGAGCATACCATTTGTAGAGAGGCGCTTGCTTAACCAGAGCCAAAGGATAAATTTTTAGAAGATCGGGCTTGAAATCAGGATTTTTAAAAATTTCCTTAAACATTTCTACATCCCGTTTAGGATTAGAGCCGGGCAAATCCGGCATCATCTGGTAAGAGAGTTTAAAACCGGCATCTTTTAAAAGTTTGGTTGCTTTAATCGTTGCCGCTATGGTGTGTCCTCTTTTATTTATTTTCAAGACATCGTCATAAACACTTTGCACTCCCAGCTCAACCCTGGTTATGCCAAGGTTTCTCATTCTTTTAATTTCCTCAATGTCTATATAATCGGGTCTGGTTTCAATTGTTATTCCAATCAGCCGGCATTTCGCCCGCTCGTTTATTTTTTGTAATTTTGGGAGGTTAACTTGTTTCAGAGACCCCCGCCTTTTCTTGTTTGAAAATTCGTTGGCCGCCCGGAAGCATTCCTTCACGAACCAGGATTGATAACTTTTGGGATAATAACTCCAGGTTCCCCCGATTATTCTTAGTTCAATTTTGTCTATTGGATGGCCGGTCTCTTTCAGGGCCTGGAGTCGTGTTTTAACCTGCTTTGAAGGACTAAATTTATTTAAGATTGCTCTTTGAACTGCCGGTTCTCCCTCCAAATAACTTTTTGGGATTCCTTTCTGGCTCGGGCAGAAAATACAGTTTCCCGGGCAGGGATAGGGCTTTGTTAAAACCGAAACATTGACTATTCCGGAAAGTGAGCGAACGGGTCGAGTTCTCAGTGAATTTTCAAGCATTTTAAGGGATTTAACCCTTTTATTTTCAAGCAATTCGTGGTAAATTTTAAGTAGCTCAATGTTAGTTGGGCAAAGAATTTTATACTTTTTTGCCGCCTTTCTTTTGAAAGAATCCAAATCAGCCCGAGTTTTAATTTGAGCTTTTATCATTTCTAAAATAATTTTTTCTAAAGTTTTTTGCATATAAATGAAAAGAGAATACGCTCAACATCTACTTAAAAAAACCAAAGAAGATTATAACAAGATTGCCGAAGATTTTTCAAGGACGAGAGGAAAGCCCTGGCCGGAAGTGGAATTTTTAGTTGACGATTACCTGATTCCCGGAGAAAGAGTTTTGGACTTGGGCTGCGGCAACGGAAGATTGCTTGAACCATTGAAAGGGAAAGAGATAGATTACTTCGGAGTAGATAACTCTGAAGAATTAATTGAAATAGCCAAAAAAAGGTATCCGTCCCGGGTAAAATTCCAGGTGGCTGACGCCTTAAACCTGCCTTTCCCCAACAACTATTTTGATAAAATTTACAGTATCGCCGCACTGCACCACGTCCCTTCAAAAGAATTTCGCCTGCAATTTTTAAAAGAAGCAAGGAGAGTCCTAAAACCAGAAGGTCTTTTAATTCTAACTTGCTGGAAGTTTAAAAGCAAAAGGGAACTATACTTAATTTTAAAATACACGATTTTAAAAGTCCTTGGCAAATCAAAATTAGACCACCGGGACATCCTTGAACCCTGGGGCAAAAAAATAAAAAGGTACTATCATTGTTTCTCTGAAAAAGAGTTGGCGGGATTAGCCAGAAAAGCCGATTTCAAGATTGTAAAAATTGGCATTGCCAGAAACGAAAGAGGCAGCCGCAATAATATTTACTTGATAGCTGAAAAATAATCATAAATTGAAAATTATTGTGTCCGCCCCCATAGCTCAATGGATAGAGCGTGACCCTCCGGAGGTCAAAATCTCCGTTCGAATCGGGGTGGGGGCACCCTTATAAATTTCTATGCACAAAAATTTAAACGGTAAAAAAAATGAGATAGAAAAAAAGGGCTTTAAGCACTTTATGCTTAAAGAGATATTTGAACAGCCACAAGCCATAGAAAATGCTTTAAGGGGAAGGATTAAAGAGAAGGAAATAAAATTATCTCTTAACCTTGACCCAAAATCAATTAAAAGGATTATCTTAATCGCTTGCGGCACAAGCTGGCACGCTTGTTTGGTTGGCAAGTATATAGTTGAAAAACTGGCTAAAATTCCGGTAGAAGTGGATTATGCTTCGGAATTCAGGTACCGGGACCCGATAATCAGTTCAGGAGATTTGGTAGTGGTGGTTTCCCAGTCCGGGGAAACAGCCGACACCCTGGGAGGATTAAGAGAGGCAAAATCCAAAGGGGCCGCCACCTTGGGAATAGTAAACGTGGTTGGCTCAACAATTTCCCGAGAGGTGGATTCGGGAATATTCCTGCACGCCGGGCCCGAAATAGGAGTGGCTTCAACCAAGGCCTTCACCTGCCAGCTGACCGCTTTAACTTTATTGGCTTTGTATTTTCAGCAGGAAAAGGGAATCGGTCTTGACGAAGAAATTTTAGAAGAACTCAAAAATATTTCCAAGAAAGTTCAAATAATTTTGAAAGAAGCCGATAAAATAAAAGAGATAGCCAAGAATTTTAAAGAGAGCCGCAATTTCCTCTATCTGGGAAGGGGAGTTAATTTTCCGGTGGCTTTGGAAGGCGCTTTGAAGCTCAAAGAGATTTCCTACATTCACGCCGAAGGTTATCCGGCGGCCGAAATGAAGCACGGGCCAATTGCTTTGATTGATGAGGAAATGCTGGTTGTTTTTATTGCTCCCAAAAACAAAACCTACGATAAAATTTTAAGCAATATTGAAGAAGTTAAAGCGAGAAAAGGAAAGATAATCACTGTTATTTCAGAGAGAGATGGCAAAATAGCCAAACTTTCTGATTTTCTCACCAAGGTTCCCGGAACGAACGAACTTTTATCCCCTATCTTAAACGTAATTCCTTTACAGCTTTTGGCTTATTATATCGCCGATTTTAGAGGCATTGACGTTGATAAGCCCCGTAACTTAGCTAAAAGTGTGACAGTTGAGTGAATTTTAAACAAAAAGTGCTACAATAAATACAATAAACCTATGGTACCTAACCCAAAATTTAAGATTGTTGTTTCCGGAGCGGCTGACGTTAGCCACTGCTGCCCAAAGATAAAAGAGCTGTCAGAAGAAATTGGCAAAGAAGTTATAAAGCAAGGAGGTGTTTTGCTGACCGGCGCTACCACCGGCGCCCCCTATTTTGCCGCCCAGGGCGCTAAAAAGGCTGGCGGCACCAGCATTGGCTTCTCTCCCGCCACTAGCGAAAAAGAACACGTGAAGACCTACCGTTTGCCGACCGACTACTTTGATTTAATTATTTATACCGGCTTTGATTACGTTGGCCGCAACCTGATATTAACCAAAGCAGCCGATGGAGTAATTATTATTTGCGGCAGAACTGGCACCCTAAACGAGTTTACCGTTGCTTTTGAATCAAAGATTCCAATCGGGATTTTACAGGATTCGGGGGGCACAGCCGATTTAATAGACGAAGTTTTAAAAAGAGGCTATCGGCCCAAAACGAAAATTGTCTACGACAAAGACCCGAAAAAGTTAGTCCAAAAGTTAATTAACCTCGTTAAAAAAGAAAAAAGGTCGAACAATCAATAATCAGTAATAAATAATTAATAATTATTAATCAACAATTATGGCAGAAGCTGAAGAAGGAAAATTAATTGGCAAGGTAACCCACTATTTTGACAACATTGAAGTAGCGGTAATTGAATTAACCGCTCCCCTGAAAATTGGCGAAAGCATCAGGATTGTTGGTGGGGAAGCAACCGACTTCACCCAGGAAATTGAGTCAATGGAGGTTGAACACGAAAAGATAAAGAAAGCAAAAAAAGGAGATTCGGTTGGCTTGAAAGTGAAAGAAAAAGTTCGCGACGGCTATAAAGTGTACAAATTATAACCCTTAAAACCCCCAAGCAGACCTGATGCCAGATTTGGCAAATCACTTGTCTTATCTGCTTCCTTAATCTGTATTGTTTGGGTATATTCAATGTTTTTAGACATTTCTCAACTTCAACCGTTTTTACAGCTTCTTTTAGCGGCTCTTTTAGGAAGCTTGATTGGCCTGGAAAGAGAATACAAGAGAAAAGAGGCCGGTTTAAAAACCTTTGCCCTGGTTTCTCTGGGAGCCTGCTTTTTCACCACGGTAGCTATTTATTTTGGCTCTCGCCCTGTCTTAACTAACTCTCTTATTCAAATTGACCCCACCAGAGTAATCCAGGCAGTGGCTATTGGCATTGGTTTTATTGGCTCTGGTTTAATTATTCGTCAAAGGGGTCAGATTGAGGGACTGACCACCGCCGCCGCCTTATGGGCGGTGGCCGCCATTGGCATTGGCGTTGGAGTAAAACTATATTTCCTGGCAATCTTGGGAACTTTTCTCACTGTGGGAATTTTGGCAGGCTTCCGGTTAATAGAAGAGAAGCTTTTTCACAAAAATTCAGAAGAAGATGAAAGGTAAAACATCTATTTTAGCTGCCGCCTCTTTAATTGGAACAATCATTGGGGCTGGGATTTTTGGCATCCCTTATGTAATGGCAAAAAGCGGAGTTGCTTCTTGCCTTTTTTATTTTTTAATTTTAGGGATGGTTGTTATTATTCTCCACTTGCTTTACGGAGAGGTTGTTTTAAGAACAAAAGAGAAGCATCGGATAATCGGCTTCACCGGAAAATACTTGGGCAAAAAAGCCAAATCCGTGATTACGGTGGCTGCTATCTTGGGGGCAGTCGGCGCTCTTTTGGCTTACCTAATTTTAGCCGGCCATTTTTTAAACCTTATTTTCCCCTCTTTAACCGCCTTACAGCTCAGTTTAATTTCCTGGGCTGTTTTGTCCTTTTTTGTTTTCTGGGGAATAAAATCAATTGCCTGGTCAGAGCTTTTAATCAACATTGCTTTCTTCGCGGTGGTTTGCCTGATTTTCTTTTTAAGTTTCCCGAAAATAAACTTAAGCAATTTTTCTTTTATCAACAAAAACTATGTTTTTTTGCCCTACGGGGTAATTCTTTTTAGTTTGATTGGCTGGAACGCTATCCCGGAAATTGAAGGAATTTTTACCAACAAAAAGAATCTTAAAAGGGTGATTTTCTGGAGCTTAATATTTGTTCTTGGTTTTAGCTTCTTGTTTGGGTTGATAATCAGCGGAGTAACCGGCCAAAGCACCACCAAAGAAGCGTTTGCCGGACTTCTGCCTGTTTTTGGCCCCGGACTCACCATTCTCGGAGGCCTTTTTGGCTTTTTTGCCGTTGCCACCTCCTTTTTGGTTATCGCTAATTATCTTAAAAACACTCTGCGTTTTGATTATAAAGTTCCCTATTCTTTTAGTTTTTCCATCGCTTGCATAAGCCCTTTGATTTTGTTTTTACTTGGCATAAAAGAGTTTATTTGGGTTATTGCTTTTGTCGGCGCTTTCTTGGGCTTGACCGAAGGCACGGCCATTGTTTTAATTTACAAAAAAGCAAAAAGATTAGGCGACAGAATTCCGGAATACAGCTTAAAAGTTCCCAGTGGATTAATTTATTTAATAATCGCTGTTTTACTTTTTGGCACCATCGTCCATCTTTTGAATTTCTTCGGTTAAGCTTGACTTTTTTTGGAATCTATACTAAAATCGCTGATGTTCTTTAAAAGTACATATTGATAACTATTGGCTGATAACTATTGGTTGGACAAAAATAAGAACAAAAAGGAGGTTTAAGAATGAAGAACATGATAGATAAGGAAGTTTTTCGAGGATTAATACTTGGAACCTCTGTGCTCATAGCCGCAGCCCACTTTATGGGGGTTCCCTTTCTGCTTATCGTTATGATAACAGAATGGGTGCTTCTGATTTATCTTCTTTGCCTGTTATCAGGTCAAAACAAAGAAGAAAAGAAAGCTTTGAATGAAGGGGCAGCGGGGTTTTTCGGAAAATCCTTTATACAACCTGCCCAACCTTTTAATGGTATCGTAAAAGAGTGCAAGCCTTGTCTGCTGATGGCAAAGTTAAAGTGGGTCGTTGGTCTGCTCTTGCTCTCAGCAACTATCTTTTACATTTTATCTTTCTCGAACATCTCTTTGATTCATCCGCTGTTCGTTCAGATGAAGATAGTTAGCTTCTACACTCTCGCTACCATTTTTTTAGGAATCACTCTTGGGTCTATGATATTGATGATGTGGCTTGGGAGTAATTTTCCAATGTTGCGTTGGGTAGAAGCAAGTTTTTATTGTCCCACCCTAGAGGAAAGAGAAGGAATGGAGATAGCCAAGAGCAGTAACAAAGTTGCTAGACCCGAAGAAGTGATGAAAGAGGTGATAATTGCAATACGAAAGAAAGGTTGTCTTGTGGTACCGCATGCCTTTTTGGTTTTAGTAGAAGGTAGCCCTGACTCGTCCGGTAAATTAAAATCTGGGAAGATTCTCATTGCTGGGAAGGAACCAGTTTTCTCCCATCTGAAACTAAAAAAGGGCGAAATCAAGAGAGACATCCAATCAATAGAAAAGCCAATAGTTATTCAATAAAAATTTATCCCAAAAAAGGGTTGCTTCGGCAGCCCTTTTTTACTTTGGAAAAACCTTTTGACAAACCGTCTTGAAAATGTCAAAATTAAGGTAGATTAAGAATAAAGACAAAGGTCGCGATAGTTTTTAATTATAAAATTTAATTATTATGGCTACAGAAGTTATAAAAAAAGACGGACGGAAAGAACCTTTTGATCCTGAAAAGATTAAGAGATCAATTACTGCCGCCGCCAACCTAACCGACCTTCCGGATGAGAGGAAAAATGAAGTAGTGGAGCAGGTGGCAACCGCGGCAATTCAGATGGCAGAAGGCAGAGAGGAAATATCAACCAGCGAGATCAAACAAAAAATTCTCGGTGATTTAGACGGCGTTGAACCGACTGTTTCAGAAGCTTGGAAAAAGTATGAAGAGGAGAAAAGCAAAGGCACCGAGAAGAGTGAAGGCGCTGAAGAGACCGCTGAAGGCACTGAAGAGGCCGCTGAAGGCGGTGAGAGCAGTGAACCTAAAGAAGAATAGATTTCGCACGTTTCTGACAAAAAAGCGCCCCTGCGGGGGCGCTTTTGAATTGGCCCTCTTTTTCATTTTCTTGACAAAACACTCTTTATCTCATAAGGTGAAACAGACGTCTTTAACAGTAAATTATTCTTCATAAGGAGGCAAAAAAAATGTTTTGGAAACCAAAACTGATATGTCCAGAATGCGGC
>CAYYIZ010000002.1:0-15864 GCA_964472105.1 uncultured Candidatus Saccharibacteria bacterium
AGGTGGTAAAAAAAGTGGAGAAATCGGGAATTGAAAAAACAGCTTTTTTTTGCTTTACTTTTGCTTTTTTAAAAACCGCTCGTAAAATTTCGGAAACCTCATCGCTTAACAATAACAAGCTCTCCCCGTGAAATGTTTTTACAGCCGAAGCGGTTGAGGGCAGTTGAAACTCAACGTAATTTTCCAATTTCTTTCTTTTACCCAAAACAGAAACCTCAACTAATTTTATTGAAGAAGCACCAATGTCTATTCCCAAATATCTTTTAGAAAATAGCGCCATGTTTTACTTTATTCATTGTAGCACAAATTTCACAATGGAATATAATAGAAATATGTGGAAAAAGTTTTTAGACATTCTCTTCCCCCAATTTTGTTTGGCCTGCCAGAAAGAAGGAGGTTTAATCTGTAAAGACTGCCTGAGCACAATTGAAATCTCAGAATTTAATTATTGTCCTTTTTGCCAAACACCAAAAAGGGTTTTTAGCAACGGAAAGTGTGAGATCCACCAGAAAATGAAGCTTGACGGCCTTTTCAACCCAACTTCTTACAAAAACCCGCTGGTTAAAAATTTAATCACTAAACTCAAATACGAACCCTTTCTGAAAACCCTGTCTTCTCCCTTGGCTTTCTTAATAATATCACATTTTCTTTTAACCGAAAACAAGCTCATTGTTAAAGTTCCGGAATCCTCTTTTTTTATCCCTGTCCCCCTCTCCTCGACCAGAAAAAGGTGGCGGGGGTTTAACCAATCAGAAGAAATTGCTAGAGAGCTTTCAATCTTTTTTAAGGTTCCTGCTTCTTTTAATAATCTCATAAAAATCAAAACAACTCAACCACAGATTGAGCTAAAAAGAGAAGAAAGAGAAAAAACGTTCAAGGCGCTTTTGAATTAAAAAATCCTCAAGCAATTAGAGGAAAAAGAATTTTTTTAATAGATGATGTTTTCACCACCGGAGCCACTATGGAAGAGTGCGCCAGAACATTGAAACAAGCAGGCGCTCACGAGGTCTGGGGAATTGTCGTCGCCCGCGAACCATTGAGTGATTAAGTAATTAAAAAAACCGACTTCGGCCGGTTTTTAATTTGCGGTGGGAGAGGGACTCGAACCCCCAAGCCCTTTCGGGCGCCGGTTTTCAGGACCGGTACAATTGCCATTCTGTCATCCCACCAAAAAAATAGGTCATCGTGGACTTAAGTTCACAAGCCCACAACCTCAATTTAGCAGAATAAAAACACGTTTTCAACCTTACTCTGCTGCTCACTATTTCTAAAACAAAAAATGCCCGGCGACGGGCTTTTTGGTTTGTTGATTTTTTTCATATGCTTTGTGCTAATATAAAAATCCTTCTATTATAAAAACTTATCTTTATATTTTAAAATTGTTGTTCTTGTGTACGGTTCAATGGGAAGTTTTAGGGCTTCATCAATAGTTGCCCATATATAACCTGACCCCTCTTCGTTAAGTACAACATTGGTAGTTTTTGTTTTGCAGGCATAGTCCAAAAAGATAAAATGTCTTTTCTTATGAAAATCTTCCCCAAAGATAAACTCTTGGAGGTTTATAAACTTTATATCAAATATATCAAGGTTTGCTTCTTCTTTTATCTCTCGCTTTAGCGCCTGCTCTATTGTTTCTCCAAGCTCTATGTGCCCACCGGGAACAACATATTTTCCTCTCCATTTAGGAGAAGTCATAAGAAAAATCTTACCTTCTTGGTTAAAAATTAAAGCACCTACTGTTGGTTCTGGATATTTTTGTTCGCTCATATTTTTATTCTACCCCTTCGATAAACTCAGGGCAAGCAAAAAACCGCCTTCTTGGCGATTCTTTGTTTGCGGAGGAGGTGGGACTCGAACCCACAAGCCGCCGTAAAGCGGCGCAGGTTAGCAACCTGCTGCAATAACCATTATGCGACTCCTCCTAATATTCTCATTTTACCACTGAATTTTAATAAATCAACTGGAAAAATATCAATTTTTATGATATCCTTATAGAGAAATGCCCTCGTAGTTCAATGGACAGAATGCGAACTTGCGGAGTTTGTGATAGAGGTTCGACTCCTCTCGAGGGCACAAAAAATACAGAGAACTGTTCTCTGTATTTTTTGTTCTATTTAATTTTGCCAGAGAACTATCCCTAACCTATTAATTCCTCAATCTCCTTCTTCCCCTTCTCCGTTTCCTCTACTTGCTCTTTATCTTCTTTCAATAAAAGTGTTTCAAACTCTCCAATGTGAGTTTTCTCCTCTTTGGCTATATCTTGGAGAACTTTTTTAATATTTTCGTTCTCGGTGGCTGCTGCCAACTGTTCATACAAACTTACCGCATCCAATTCGGCTATCATCCCCAGTCTTAATATTTCCTTATCTATGTCCTCTTTTTTTACGTTCTGAAGATTTATCGGTAATTGCGATAACATATTTTTGTTGTTAATTATTTAACAAAATTTGACCTTTTATATGTTAAATCTTTTTTTTTCTTAAAACTTCCTCCATATAATTTTTGAGTTAGGAGTTGTTTGCCGTATAATTAAATTATAAGCTAAGTTTGATTAATATTCAATTTTTTTATGGATTTAGATACATCAATTAAAGAAATTCCCAGGGTTGGGCCAAGTTTTTTGAGAAAGCTTGGAAGAATGGGAATAAAGACGATTGGGGACCTGATTAGGCATTTTCCTTATCGTTATGAGGACTTTTCAGATATTATCCCCATTGCCAAAGTTAAATTAAACGAGAGATGCTGTGTTTTGGGAAAAATCTTGGAAATTAAAAATTCAAGAACATGGAAGAGAAGAATGATTTTGACCCAGGCAATTATTCAAGACAAAACAGGAGCTATTAAAGTTGTCTGGTTCAATCAGCCTTATTTGATAAAAACGATAAAGGAAGGCGATGCGGTATACTTGGCCGGCAAAGTCAGTTTTGGAGATAAGGGAATTTTCCTGTCCAGCCCCACCTACGAAAAGTTTCAAGTTTCAAGTTCTAAGTTTCAAGACCTCACCCATACCGGCAGAATTATCCCGGTTTATCCCGAAACAGCAGGTTTATCTTCACGCTGGCTCCGTTATATCGTTAAGCCTCTGCTTTTGGCATTTAAAAACGACCTTCCCGAGATTTTGCCGCAAGAAATTATAAGAAAGCACGAGCTTTTGCCAGTTAACCGGGCAATCTGGCAAGTTCACTTCCCCGATTCAGTCGCTCAAGCAGAAAAAGCCAAGGCTCGTTTTTCCTTTGAAGAACTTTTTTTAATTGAGCTTTCCGTCTTAAAAGAAAGATTAAAACTCCAAAAAGAAAAAGCTCCGGCCGTTTCTACAAATATTGAGTTGACAAAAAAGTTTGTTGATTCTCTGCCCTTTAAATTAACCGATGCTCAAAGGAAATGCGCCTGGCAAATTTTAAAGGACTTGGAACGCTCACGTCCGATGTCGCGGCTTTTGGAGGGAGACGTTGGCTCTGGAAAAACAGTGGTTGCAGTAATGGCCAGCTTAAATGTTGTTAAGACGGAATTTCAAACAGCTTTTATGGCGCCAACCGAAATTTTAGCCAAACAGCACTTCCGAGAGGTGACTAAACTCTTAAAACCGTTCAAGGTAAGAATTGCTCTTTTAACCGGCAAAGAAGACAAAATTATTGCCCAAAAACTGGAAAATGAAATTCTGGAGATTTCCCGAGTCAAACTTCTGGACAAAGTAAGGAAGGGAGAAATTGATGTTTTAATCGGCACCCATGCTTTAATTCAGGATAAAGTAAAGTTCGGCAAGCTGGCCCTTTGCATCATTGATGAACAGCACCGCTTTGGAGTTGAACAGCGAGCTAAACTTAGCACCAGTCGCGCCAGAAAAGAAAAGCTTATTCCTCATTTATTGTCAATGACCGCTACCCCTATCCCCCGAACTCTGGCTTTAACGGTTTATGGCGATTTGGATTTGTCAATTTTAGACGAAATGCCAAAAGGAAGGAAAAAAATAATTACCAAAGTTATTTCTCCTGAAGATAGAAGCAAAGCTTACGATTTTATAAAAGAACAGGTTAAACTTGGCAATCAGGTATTTGTTATCTGTCCTCGGATTGAAGCGGGAGACAACCAAACCGGGGGAGATGAAAAAGGAGAAAAAGATATTTTGGGTTGGGCTGAAGCAAAAGCAGTAAAAAAAGAGTATGAAAAATTGCGGAAAGAAATTTTCCCTGACTTAAACGTGGCGATGCTGCACGGCAAAATGAACTCCCGGGAAAAAGAGAAAGTAATGAAAGATTTTAAGAATAGAAAAATTGATATTTTGGTTTCAACTTCGGTGGTTGAAGTTGGCATTGACATTCCCCAAGCTACGGTAATGATGATTGAGGGAGCTGAAAGATTTGGCCTTGCCCAGCTATATCAATTTCGGGGAAGAGTGGGCAGGTCGGACTTACAATCTTACTGCTTTTTGTTCACTGACTCCCCTGCTAAAAAAACTCGTCAAAGATTACAAGCAATAGTTAAAGCAGAAAATGGTTTTGAGTTGGCTCAAAAGGACTTGGAAATCCGGGGGCCGGGAAGTTTGTCCGGGGTTAAGCAGTGGGGAATTCCTGACTTGGCCATGGAAAGCTTGAGAAACCTTCCCTTGGTGGAAAAAACAAGAGAGGCGGCTCAAGAACTTTTAACTGAGGACCCCGATTTAAAAAAATATCCCTCTTTAAAAGAGAGATTATTGAATTTTGAAAAAAGAATTCACCTGGAATAAACCTACGGAGAACTGTTCTCTGTTTTTTTAATGTTTTTGCGAACTTTCGGGGTGTTCCAAAACTCCATATATTTTCCAAGCATCAATCTAACTTGAGCGTCCAAGGCAGGGAAAGAGCCAAAAATTACTAAGGTCAAAGGCAAAAACAGCCATTGAAAGACCATTGAAAGATTGTGCCACCAACTCTTGCCTTTTGGTCTGGGGGGCAAAAAGAGAATGTTTAATAAAGCGCCGGTAATCATTCCAATCATTGAGAAAATCATAATTCTGCCGGTTAGCCGGGGAAGATTATAGGAGAAGAGAGTGATGTTAAAATCTTCACCGCCCAAAAGCAGAGGCAGCCATCCTAAAAATAAAATCAAAAGAGAAGCACAAGTCCAAGACCAAAATCCTTCAAGGGCAACGAGCGAATAAAAAATCTTCTTTCTTTGGGGGATTTTTTTGTTCTTCAAGAAACAGAATAAAATATAGGGGATTTCAATACAGCCCCAAGCCCATCGTTTCTGCTGTTTGTATTGATTTAAGAAAGTTCTAATTAAGGTGGGTGAATCCACCACATCCATTGAAAGCGGATAGTGCAGGGGTTGAACTTGGTAGTTCCCGTCAAATTTAAAAAAAGATTTCCAGAATATCCTGGAATCATCAGCTACCACGTTTTTGGGATAACCTACCTCCAAAAAGGTCTTAAAAGGCATTGAATGAGAGGAATATGTAACTAACTGCTCCGGTCTTTCCTGCTGCATCATCTGCCAAAAAGTATTGCTGGTGGCAACAATCCTGCTGAAGGACGGGGATTGCCAGATATTGTTGTGATAAACCGGAATTGGCTGAAAACTGGTTTTAAGGGGATTTTCACAAGTTAAATAGTGATAAGTTAAACAGAGAAAATATTGAGAAAAAACCTTGGTATCAATGTCAAAAGCTGAAACAACAACATTTTCGTAAGGAATGCCCTCCTCATCAATTATTTGTTGGGCTTTTATGCTGGCAAAAGCCACGTTAGAACCCTTCCCTATCGCTTCGTCTGGCAGGTCTTTTGGGTGAGTGGTTATTAAAAAGCGGTGAAAATATTTCTGGTACTGATTTTGAGCCAGCCGTCCCGCCTCCTTTGCTTCTTCTCCGGCCCTTTCTTCCTGAGCCAAAACAACTATTAAATTCTCTTTTGGATAAATTGAATTTTTTAAAGATTCCAATGTTTCTTTTACTACTTCCCAGCGTTCTCTGGCCATTGGTAAAATTATCAAATGATGGATTTTTCGCCAAGGGAGATTTGCCAGTTTTTTCTGCCAGTCGATTCTAAGATTTTTCTTCATTTTTCTAAAACTAATAATCTGGTGCAAGGTAAGATAGATAATTTTCAACGTCCAATACAGACAGAAAATAATAATAAAAAAAGCGACCCAAATCGGCCTCAGCCAGGAAAAAAGCAAGGCAAAAGTTAGGGTAGTTAAACTTAAAATACCCGGCAAAATTTCAAAAAAACGATAGAGCCATCTTTCCCTTGCCTTGGGAAGGTCGGAAGCCCGACTAATCTCGAGATATTCTTCCATAGTTAGAAAAGTGGCGCCACGGAGAATCGAACTCCGATTGCGAGATTGAAAATCTCGAGTCCTAACCGTTAGACGATGGCGCCTCTGGCTAAATCCTAACCTAAAAATTGAAAAAAAACAAGATTTCCCGTAAAATAAAGAATGATTATCTTAGCCATTGATACCTCCTGTGATGACACCTGTATAAGTATATTAAATGTCAAATGTCAAAGCTCAAATGTCAAAAATGTTAAATTTGAAATCCTCTCAAATGTTGTTTCTTCACAAGTGAAAATACACCGGAAGTACGGAGGAGTTTATCCCACATTAGCCAAACGCGAGCATCAAAAAAATTTGGTGCAAGTATTAAATAACGCTCTAAAGAACGCTCAACTTTTAAACAAATTTCAAAAATCAAAAGTTAACATCCAAAATCACCCTTTAAATCTTGAAAAGTTAAAGAAGATACTGGAAAGAGAAAAAAACCTCTACCTAAAATTAAGGGGTTTCCTGAAAAAATACCAAAAACCGAAAATTGACGTGATTGCGGTAACCAAGGGACCGGGGCTTGAACCATGTTTGTGGGTGGGGGTAAATTTTGCCAAAGCCCTGGCTTATTCCTGGGATTTGCCGATTATTCCGGTTAACCACATTGAAGGTCATATATTGGCTAATTGGCTAACCTCAACATCAATTGAGTTTCCGGCTGTCTGTTTGGTTGTTAGTGGAGGGCATAGTCAATTAATTTTAATGAAAAAAATCGGCAGCTATAGAATTATTGGTGAAACAAGAGACGACGCGGCTGGAGAATGCTTTGATAAAACTGCCAGAATTTTAGGTTTAGGATACCCGGGGGGACCTGCCATCGCGGCTGAGGCATTAAAATGCCAAAAAAATGGCAGAGAACAGTTCTCTGTAAAGCTGCCGAGACCGATGATAAGTAGTAAAGATTATGATTTCTCTTTTTCCGGACTTAAAACGGCGGTTTTGTATGATTTTAAGAAAAGGCCAAAAAGAGTGAGGGTCTCAAAAGAATATGTTAGAGAAATGGCGAAAGAAATCCAGCAGGCAATTGTTGACGTCTTAATTAAAAAAACTATTAAAGCTGCTAAAAATTATAAAGTGAAGAGCATTATGCTCGGAGGAGGAGTGGTGGCTAACCAAGAACTCCGTAAGCAATTCCAGCAAAAAATCAAAAAAGAAAATCTAAGTTTCAAGCTTCATGTCCCAAGCTTCAAGATGTGTACCGATAATGCGGTAATGATTGGCCTGTCAGCTTATTTTAATCAAAAAATATCTTCAAAAAAATGGCAGAAAATTAAAGCAAATGCTAATCTAAGGATAAATGGGTGATTATTTTAAACAATTATGAATTTTCCAAAAGCTTACAATCCAAAAGAGGTTGAGGATAAAATTTACAACTTGTGGGAAAAAACTGGATTTTTTAATCCGGATAAACTGCCCTCTGCCAAGAAAAAACGAGGTAAGAAGTTTGTTGTCTCCATTGCTCCGCCTAATATTACGGGCAGTCTGCATATGGGCCATGCCCTGGAAAACACTTTGACTGATATTTTAGTAAGAAAAAAAAGGATGGAGGGACTGAAAGTCCTTTGGCTGCCGGGAACAGACCATGCGGGCATTGCTACCCAAAATGCCGTTGAGAAAGAACTTAAAAAACAAGGCAAGACCCGTTTTGAACTTGGCAGGGCAAAGTTTACTGAGAGAATCTGGCAGTGGAAGAAAGAATACGGAAATATTATTTTAGACCAGCTTAAAAAACTGGGTTCTTCCTGCGATTGGTCAAGAACTGTCTTTACCATGGATGAAGATTACCAAGAGGCGGTAAAAAAAGCATTTCTTCATTATTTTAAAAAGGGCTGGATATACCAGGGGAAAAGGCCGGTTAACTGGTGCCCGAGATGCCAAACAAGTTTGTCTGATTTGGAGCTGGAATACGAAGAAAAAAAGGGTAAGTTGTGGTATTTTCGCTACCCCCTAAAAACTACAAACTACAAACTACAAACTACAAACTACATAGTGGTAGCTACTACTCGGCCAGAAACAATGCTGGGAGATACGGCTGTGGCGGTTAATCCAAACGATAAAGAATACAAAAATTTAATCGGCAAAAAAGTAATCTTACCTTTGACGGAAAGAGAGATTCCGATTATCGCTGACAGATTAGTTGACCCAAAATTCGGAACGGGAGCGGTAAAAGTAACTCCTGCTCACGACTTAAAAGATTATGAAATTTCTCTACGCCACAAACTGCCAATGATTCAGGTAATTGACGAGAAAGCAAAAATCACCCAAACCGCTCCTTCACCCTACCGGGGACTTAAAGTTCTTCAAGCCCGAGAAAAAATAGTTGAAGACCTTAAAAAACTTGGACTCTTGGAAAAAGAAGAAGATTATCAGTTGTCACTTCCTAAATGTTATCGCTGCGGAACAACCGTTGAAATTATTTCTTCCAAGCAATGGTTCTTAAAAATGGACAATTTAGCCAAAAAAGCCAAAGAGGCCGTCCAGAAGGGCAAAGTAAAATTTAAGCCAAAGAATTTTGAGAAAATTTATTTCAACTGGCTAGAAAATATAAGGGACTGGTGCATATCGAGACAGATTTGGTGGGGGCACAAAATTCCCTTAAAGGGCGAAACCGATGTTTTAGACACCTGGTTCTCCTCTGCCCTCTGGCCGTTTGCCACCCTTGGCTGGCCCAAAAAAACTAGAGACCTCCAAGAATTCTATCCTACCAATTTCATTTCTTCAGATCGCGGCATCATTAACCTTTGGCATGCTCGGATGATTTTTTCGGGCTTGGAGTTTACCAAAAAAGTTCCCTTTGAAACAGTTCACATCCATCCTACTGTTCTGACAAAGACCGGCCAGAGAATGTCAAAATCACTGGGCACGGGCGTGGACCCCTTAAACCTAATTGAAAGATACGGGGGCGATGCTACCCGCTTTGGAATTGCCTGGCAGGCAACAGGAGTACAGGATATTAAATTTGACGAGCAAAATGCTATGGCTGGAAGGAAATTCTGCAACAAAATTTGGAATGCCTCGCGGTTTATCCTAATGAATAAACCGCCGCTGATAAACGCTGATAAAAAGCCGATTAACGCTGATAAAAATTTAACTGTGGATGATAAAAAGATATTGAAAGCCCTTGAAAAGATAATTAAATCAGTTAACAAAGATTTGAAGAATTTCAGGTTTGGCCAGACAATTCAAACATTGTATCATTTTTTCTGGCACGAGTTTTGCGATAAATACATAGAAAAAAGCAAGAAACAAATGGCAAACAGTAAATCGCAGAAAGAAAGAGAGAGAAACCAAAAAATCTTATTGTCTGTCCTTTTAACTTCTCTTAAACTTCTTCACCCCTTTATGCCGTTTATTACTGAGGAAATTTACCAAAGATTACCCCTAAAAGATAAAAAGAAATGCTTAATGGTTGAGGACTGGCCCAGTTAATTATATGATTTATCTTCTCTATCTTTTCGGCTTTCTGCCAAGCATCGTCTGGCTGTTCTTCTATCTCCGCAAGGATGCTCATCCCGAATCCAACCGGATGATTTTAAAAATCTTCTTTTTGGGAATCCTGGTTGCTTTTTTTGCTATTTTTCTCGAGAAGGGTTCTCAAGCAATCGTTTCTTTTTTTAAGAGCCAGGGGGCTCTGAACTCGCTTTTGATTATTTTTTTAGGCGGGGCTTTTATTGAAGAGTATCTGAAATACCTGGTAATAAGATTTGGGGTTTTAAAAAACTCTGAATTAGATGAACCGCCAGACCTTCTCCTTTATATGATTATTTCCGCTTTGGGCTTTGCTGCCCTGGAGAATATTTTAGTTTTAAGCAACTACCACCCCATCTTGACCGCGGCAAAGGCCCTAGAGGTAATGGGCTGGCGATTTGTTTCGGCAACCTTCCTTCATGCTTTATGCTCGGGAGTTTTGGGATATTTCTTGGTTCTCTCTTTCCGCCATATTTACCATAGAAAAAAAAAATATCATATTGTCTTAAAAACAGATTCTTTTTTGCATGGGGTTTATAATTGGTCTATAATAAAGATGGAGAGTTTGGAAAAATTTATTCTGCCACTGCTCATCTTAATAATCTTGTCCTGGTTTGTTTCTCTTAGTTTTAAAAGATTAAAAAGGTTGAAAGGTGTTTGTCTTCTAAAATTAAAATAAATTATGTCTTTTCTAAAAAAACTCAAAAAAGATATCGGCCTTGAAGAAGAGGTGAAAGAGGAGCCGAAATTCGAAGAAAGAATTTTAAAGAAAGAATCTCCCAAGAAAAAAGAAAAGCCGAAGAAAAAAGAGAAGATAAAAAAAGAGAAAGAGGAAAAGATAGAAAAAATCTCTATTTCTTCTCCTAAAAAAGCATCTGCCAATTGGTCAAAAGACGATGGACAGCTGGCGGTTGATGTTTACCAAACTGACTCTGAGTTTTGTGTTCAGGCGCCAATTGCCGGAGTTGAATCCGAGAACATAGACATTTCTATTGAAAATGAAATGCTTATAATAAAGGGGGAAAGAAAGGAGCCGGACAAAGACAAAGAAAAGAGCTACTTTTACCAAGAATGTTATTGGGGCTCATTTTCCAGACAGATAATTTTACCGGAAGACATTGACAGCCAAAGAATCAAGGCCTCTTTGCGTAAAGGAATTTTAACCGTGAAAATCCCAAGAGTGAGAAAGGTAAAGAAAAAGAAAATTACCGTTACCACCGGAGAATAACCAAAGACCCGATCTCCGCTTACTATTCAAAAAGCCGGCTTCGCCGGCTTTTTGAATTTGACCATCGAGGTGCCCTCGGCAGGAGTCGAACCTGCATGGGTTTCCCCACTGGATCCTAAATCCAGCGCGTCTTGCCAATTCCGCCACGAGGGCAAAAACTGAGGCAACTCAAAAAGCTGCCTCAGGTAAAAGTATTTCCAAGTTTAAATTTTTCAGTAAGAGATCCTTCTTACAATCCCATTATGAACCTGACTATGGACGGGATTACTTTGGCAAACAGGGCAATAGCTAAACCGATTAAAGCGTAGACAATGATTTTTCCTCCCTTACCTGCTTTTTCCGGGTCGCCCGAAGCCGTGATATAGGTGAAGCCACCGACTATGATAAACAGCACTGAAAGGAGAACCAAAATCATAAACAACCAGTTGGTGGCTGAGTAAATGGTGTTGAACATGCAAACTATTCCCCAGTTAGCAACGCTATCGCTCACAACATGGCCTTTGGTATAAGTGACGCCCTCAAATTCAAATGTCTGACGAATGGTGCATTCGTTAGCTGGCGCATCTTGAGCTAAAGCAACTGCTGGTAAAACTAAAGCAGTTAATAAGCTTCCTAAAACTATGGCCGTTAATATCTTTTTCATTGATTTGTTAATTATTAATTATTTATCTATCGCTCGACCTTTTGCTAAGTATTATATTATACTATATTATTTTTTTATTTTAGTAAATTCTTTATCTTCAACCAGACAAAATACTTTTGACAATACTAATTATTACTTTGCTGAAAAGAACAATGGCTAAACCAACAATTGCCCAGAAAATGATTTTCTTGCCGGTGGCAACTTTTTCCGGGTCGCCAGCCGCCGTCATAAAGGTGAAAGCGCCCAATAGAATTATTAGAGGAGCAACCACCATAGCGGCCAAAAAGGCGTAATTGATAACGCTGTTTATAACCTCAGAAATCTCTCTATAGCTGGTTGCCGGACAAATACAGGTTTTGTCAGCGGGAGGAGTACGATTTTCAGGGTCTTCGCAATACTCAGCACAACTATTAGCCGCTAAAACAAAGGTTGCTGGACCTAATAAAATTATTGAAAGAATTGATATGGCAAGAAACTTTTTCACCCCGTTAGAAATCTTCATTTTTGATAAACAAACAGCCATATTTATCCCCATTAGCCTATTATGAACAGGATTTCTAACGGGGTTCACAGCTTTATCTTATAATAATTGAAATTTATGTTTTTGTAAAGAGAATTCCGAAATGATAATCGCCGGCTTTAAATTCTTTCTCCAAGCGGAAACCGAGATTTTTAGCAATTTCTTTTATCTCTTCAGGAGAAACCGCGCCGCCTTCCGGGCCCAAAGAAGCACTGGGAAGCCATTCTACCACCAGAATTTTTCCGCCAACCCTCAAAACCCTTTTTGCCTCCTTGAACACCCCTTCTTTATCGTCAATCTGAAACAGAAGGTCGGTCATTAAAACTAAATCAAAAAATAAATCCTGGAGTTGCGGAATTTTCTCTTCAACATTGGCAACTATTTTACGGATATTTGAAAGGCCTTGAAGCTTTGCCTTTCCCTCTAAGGCCGAAAGGGGTTCTTCTTGAATGTCAACGGCAAAAACCTGACCTTCTTCAAGCTTCCGGGCCAAAGGAATAGCCCAGCCGCCGCTGCCCGAGCCAAAGTCGGCCGCCATCATATTGGGACGCAAGCCAATTTGTTCTAAGAACTGAGTCGGATTGACAAATTCTGGCATATTTACAAACAGATGGCCGAAGCCGCTTTGTCCCCCTTGCGCAGCCTCATCACCCTTACCCCGGAAGTTGCTCTGCCAAGGGTTGAAATTGACTTAAGGGGACTCCTTATTACCTGACCTTTGTTTGAAATAACGATTAAATCGTAGTCCTCCTCGCCGACCACTTTTGAGAAAACAATCTCTCCGGTTTTTGCGGTAATTTTGGCTGCTTTTATTCCCGAACCTCCTCTTTTTTGCAAGCGAAACTCTTTAATCCTGGTCCTTTTCCCATAACCGTTTTCACTAATCACTAATAAGTATTCTTTTATCGGCTTCTGGTCTTTGGTTTTTGTCTGCTGGCTTTTTATTACGCTCATCTCTATAATTTCATCTCCTTCTCCGCTTAATCTCATTCCTCTCACTCCAGCTGCCCCCCTGCCCATTGGCCTTATCTCTTTTTCTTTGAATCTAATTGATTTGCCGTTCCTGGTCACCAAAATAACTTCATCTCCCTCGTCAATTATTGCCGCTTTCTTCAAAAGGTCGCCCTTTTGCAATTTTATGGCTCGCAGGCCGTTTTTACGAACATTCTTGAAGCCAGCCACGTCAGTTTTCTTGATTATACCATTTTTAGTTACCATTATTAAGTATTTCCTGCCTAAAGCTCCTGCTTCATCTTCTTTACTATAGGAAATCAAGCTTAAAACTTTTTCATCTTGAGACAATTCAAGGAAATTCAATAGTCCTCTTCCTTTGGTAGTCCTGCCCATTTCCGGCGTTTCCCAAACAACACATTGAAATGCCTTGCCAGAATCAGTGAAAAAGAGAAGTTTATCCAGGGTATTGGCCTTCAAAAAGTGTTCTACCATATCTTCTTCGCTAATCTCCATGCCAATAATTCCCTTTCCTCCTCTTCTTTGAACTTTATACAAAGAGGGCTTCAATCTTTTAATAAAACCTCCTTGAGTTACCGTGATAATTGTTTCTTCTTTGGGAATTAAATCTTCTTCGCCAATTTCCCCCAGCCGCGAGCCAATGACCTTAGTTTTTCTCTCGTCTCTAAATCTCTCTTCCATTTCCTTGAGTTCTTTCTTTATTACTTCTTTTATTTTTTTAGGGCTTTTCAAAATTAAATTAAGGGCTTTTACCTTTTCTAAGATTTCTTTTAATTCCTGTTCAATTTTCTCTTGTTCAAGCTTGGCTAAGCTTTGGAGTTTCATTTCTAAAATGGCATTGGCTTGAATCTCGGTTAATTTAAATTTCTTTCTCAAATTATTCTTGGCATCCTCGCGACTCTCTGACCTCTTGATGGTTCTGATTACTTCGTCAATCTTTTTTAGGGCAATCATTAAACCCTCTAAGATATGGGCTCTTTCTTTGGCTTTTTCCAAATCAAATTTTGTCCTTCTTAAAACCACTTCCTTTTTGTGCGCTAAATAGAGAGTTAAAACATCAACCAGAGAAAGAACCTTTGGTTGAATTCCGTCAACCAGAGCAAGCATGTTCAAATGAAATGTTTTTTGTAAATCGGTAAATTTGAAAAGAGCATTTAAAACTTTTTTCGGGAAAGCGTCTCTCTTCAACTCAATAATAATTCTCATCCCCTCTCTGCCTGATTCATCTCTAATGTCTTTTATTCCATCTATTTTTTTATCCTCAACCAATTTTGCGAACTGGCGGACTAAATCAGATTTTTGAACCTGGAAAGGAATTTCCGTAATTAAAACCTGGAAGGCGCCTTTTTTTTGTTCTTTGATTTCCGCTTTTCCTCTCAGTAAGATTGACCCTTTTCCTTGAGAGTAAGCGGCAATAATGTCTTTTTTACCGTAAATTACTCCTCCGGTTGGAAAATCAGGACCTTTAACAAAGTTAAAAAGGTCTTCGGTTGTTGATTGAGGATGGTCAACTAAATAGCGCGCCGCTTCTAAAACCTCCGAGATGTTATGGGGAGGAATATTGGTTGCCATGCCGACGGCAATCCCCAAAGAGCCGTTCAATAAAAGCTGGGGCAGAGGAGAAGGCAAGACAATCGGCTCCTTTCTCGTGGCATCGTAATTAGGACGAAAATCAACCGTGTCTCTCTCAATGTCCTGAAGCATTTGTTCACCGATTGCTGAAAGCCGGCACTCAGTATATCTTTGGGCGGCAGCACCGTCAGCATCGATTGAACCAAAATTGCCCTGACCTTGAACCAAGGGATATCTTAAAGAAAAATCTTGGGCCATCCGAACCAAAGAGTCATAAATTGCTATATCGCCGTGCGGATGGAATTTCCCTAAAGTTTCACCAACAACAGTTGCTGATTTTCTGAATTTCACATTATGCCTTAGACCCATTTCATACATCGCGTACAAAATTCTGCGATGGACCGGCTTCAAACCATCTCGAACATCGGGCAGGGCCCGGGAGATAATAACCGACATGGCATAATCCAAATAGCTCTCTTGCATCTCTTCGGTAATTTCTCGGGGTTTGATGTAGCCAATTTCTTTGTTTTGCTTCTCTGGCATAATTAATATTAATTATTGATTATTGGTGGAGGTGGTTGAGGTAGAGAATTGTTTTTCCAATTCTTCCAATTTTCTAAGTTCCGCTTCCAGCTCTTCTTTGGTTTGTCTCAATTCAGCAAGGGGAAGATTGTCTATTTCTTCTTTAATTTCAGGAAAATTTATTCCCTCTAAAAACTCCTCTTTGTCAAACTCTTTTACTCTCTTTTGAAAACTTTTGCCAACAAAAAAAACAAGAGGGATTCCTAAAGCAATAATTACAGTGAAAACAATAATTTTTTTCCAAAAGATATCTAACTTTTGAATCCTTTTCAAAAAAATCATTTCTTAGGGTCCTGGACCCGTCCGGTCGGACTAGGGTTCCAAAACCACAATTTTTGTCTCCTCTTTAGGTAAATCCTTAAGAGAAACTTTAAACTTCTTTTGGGGAATGATTTCTTCGGCTCCCATTATCTTTAGAAATTTATCCAGACCCTCAATTTTTAAAGACAATTTGGGAATTTTGTAGTGCATAGGGATAACTATTCTTGGTTCAATCTGGGAAATAACGGCGGCGGCTTCTTTGGACCCGATGGTATAAGTGCCGCCAACCGGAACCATCAGAATATCAACGTCGCCAAT
>CAYYIZ010000003.1:0-15754 GCA_964472105.1 uncultured Candidatus Saccharibacteria bacterium
TTAAGAGCTTTTTTTGTTTGTTCAATGGTTGTTTTTTTATTCATATTATTTAGAATTTTTTGACTGCCAGTTTCAATACCAAAAGTAATACCCAGACAACCCGCTTCTTTCATTCTTTTTAAAAGATTAAAATCCACCAAATCTACCCTTGAGGTACAGCGCCAGCCGATATCAAGTTTCTCCTCTAAGATTGCTTGGCAGAAATCATAAATTCTTTTTTTGTCTACGGCCGTAAGCTGGTCATAAATTGTTAGATAATTTATTCTGTATTTCTTTTTTAAGAGTTTAATCTCCTCAACAACGTTTTCTATTGAGCGAGTTCTAAAAGAGTGGAACATTTTTGAACAATAATTACAAGAAAAGGGGCAGCCCCTGGCAGTGATTATCGCCATATTTCTGGCTTCAGTTAAATCAATTTTATTGTCACCTCTCAACCAATGGGGCTGGTTATTTAAATAACTCTGATTGGGGAATAAATCCCAATCAGGAAAGGGAATTTCATCAAGATTTTTAATTAAGGGCTGAGGAGAATTCTTGTAGATTTTGCCCTTTAATTTATAACAAATGCCTTTAACATTCTTAAGGTTGACTTTTTTTTCTAAGGCAGCTACTAGATTTTTAATTGTTATTTCTCCTTCACCAAAAATAACGATATTTGCCTTGGTATTTTTTAGCATAAATAAAGGAACGGCGCTTGCCATTGTTCCACCTAAAATGATTTTGGTTTCGGGGTGATATTTTTCTATGACAGAGCAGAGCCATTTTATATAATGAAACCGAGTGATAATAGTGGTTATTCCTACCATATCAAAATTTTTCTCTTTAAGTTCTTCTTCAACTTGCTTCTCTTTCCAACGTAAGGCATCAATATCCATAATCTCAACTTCAACATTTTCATCCAAAAGACTCCCGGCCACATATCCCAAACCAAGGGGCATATATCCCCCATAAACATATCTCTGATGCAATGGATTTATTAACAATACTTTCATATATTTATCTTAGTCAAAAACATAAGATTCAACCTCTTCTAAATAGTTGAAGAAGGGATTATCTTTTTGCCGAGCTTTTTTTAGTAAAATCTCTGCCAGGTTTCTGAAAGCTCGGTTGCGCAAACGAACAATGTTAATATCAAAAGAAATATTTGGGTAAAAATAAAAGCAGGAATCACCCACCATCCCTGAAGGATGCACTCCTGTCATCTTGTTGAAAGCTTCTTGCCTGGCGATAATTCTGCTTAGGCAGTTAAGAAATAAAAATCTCTTATTTCTTATCTCTTCTATAATATAATCAAAAATTCTATCTAATTGGGAAGAAAACTCTTTTCTTTCTTTCTTTCCCCAAGTGATAGTTTGAATAGGTTCAATATTAATACTTCTGAATCCTAATTTTGTCAAAAAGATAAAATTGTCATACATTTTTTTAACCTCAAGAGGGTGAACAGCCATTAAAGCACAGATATTTTCTTCTTTTAAACTTCTAAAAATCAGTGGTAAATTTCCTGATACTTTAGAAAATGAACCCATCCCATTTCTAAATACTCTAAATTTATTATGGGTTCTTCTTCCCCCGTCTATGCTGATAGCTAATTTAACGTTATATTTGTTAAAAAAATTAAGATGTTCCTTTTTTATTAAGGTGCCATTGGTGGCTATGGAAATAACCACTAACTTATTCTGTTTTTTAGCTAAGAATCGGGTAAAGGGAATAATTTTTTTTAAGAAATTAAAAGAAAGTATCGGTTCTCCTCCGCAAATAAGGAGTTGCTTCTCTCTCCCGGGCGATAAGATGAAAGCTTTTACTACCTCTTCAGCTTTCTCTCTTGAAAGGTCTTCGTTTGTTTTTTCAATAAAACAGTATCGGCATCTCATATTGCAGCGAGTAGTAACAAGGAGCCACATTTTTTTAATTTCTTTATTAAAATTCATTGGCTTTGGAACGAATGTAAATAGTGAGAGTGTCTTTTTCTGTCCCAATTGCGTAAATTTTAGCCCGGCTACCCTTGATAATATTAGATATTTCATTAAAACAAGCAGTGTTTTTACTAAGCTTCAATAGCTCCGCTAATATTTCTTCTCTTAGACCATTTTTGAGTTGAATATCCAATTTCTGAGAGATAAATTTATTTTTTTGATACTTTTCACGAATGTGAGGATTAACACCAAATGGCTTTAAAAGATAGAAAGCCTTTTGCTCGTAGGGGGAAAATTTATATGCTTTGGCATAATTCTTCCACTGCCAATCATAGAAGTAATAGATTTTATGAATTAAGTTAGATTTATGGTCAAAGTCAAGTCCCACCAAACAAATATCGTTTTCTTTTAAGGCAGTTGTTATCTCGAGACCCTTAAATAAATAGTTCACTATGGCTCGGAGTGATTGGGAATTACCAATAAGAGGTTTTTCAAAGAGGTGGATATAAATTTTGAATCGGGGCCTTTTTCTTTTTACTTCCGCACCAAAATAAATTGGCAATCTGAATTCTTTTAAATCTCTTATCTTTTTAAACAAGATATCAACCTTTCTGTTTTTAATGTGTGAATTTATAATATTTTGGACTAAATCTATTTTTTTAATATACAAGTTTTCAAAGTTGGAAGAATAATTATCATAATTTACGAATCTTAAACTGCTCCCAATTTTACCCTTTTCTATTTTAAAAGAGAATTCAAATTTACTTTTATTCGCTGGAGTACCTCTGAGTAATTCACTTATTATAGAATCTGTCGTTTTTTTAACCTCATCGCTATGATTCAACCTACCTATTAAATAAGAAAATATCTCGTTGATATTTTTTTTCATAGGGGCGTATATTTTAACTCTTCATCGCTTATAATCTTCTTTCTTTTTTTTACCGGCTTTATTTTCTTTTGGCATTTTTTAATTATTTTTTCAGAATAAAAATATTTAGAAAAGACCAAATAAGCGCCGAAATTAGGAAGTTTAGATTGAAGATTGCTTGGCCGGTTAATTAATTTTCCTCTCTTTACCAAATAGTTAATTTCTTCCTTTAAAACTTTATCTACCTCTTCCCCAAAAAGTTTTTTAATTCTTTTTTTGGGAAGGAGGTAATATCTCAAAGAGTTCATAAGATACCATCTTATCTCCTCTATCTTATTTCTATATTTACACTGGAGGTAAACCGGGCTTCTATTCTTTAAAACTCCTCTTTTATATTTTGCCAAGTCAGCAAAGTTTAGATAATTTCCCCAACCAGAAATATGAGAGAGAGCAGCCATCCCCAAACCCAAGAAGGGGCTGTTATGCTCAACCGTATCAGCTATCTGAATATTTCGGGCTTCATTGCTTTTGCCTATGTCTTCAAACTGCAAAAACTTATAGGAAGAGCCAAGAAGCATTTTTCGGCCCAGAACGTTCATTTCCTCTCTCTTTTGCATCTCTCCCTGCGACAGGACTCTTCCCTGTTTAGAAAAGCCAGTCAGTGGATTGGGAAAGAATGGATTAACGTGAACCACCTCTGGTGAAAGCTTGATTACTTTCTCCATTGTCTCTTCAAAACTTTTGAGCGTTTGGCCGGGCAGACCGCACATTATGTCAAAATTTATGTGTTTAATACCGATTCGCCGCGCCTGCTCATAAGCTTTGTAAACCGAGCTCTCAGACGATAAACGCCCCCACTTTTTCATTAATTTGTCATCAAAGCTCTGTACTCCCATATTAAGCCGGCTGACTTTATATTTCTTAAGCAGTTTCAATTTTTCCCAAGAAAGAGTATTGGGGTTTGTCTCAAAAACTACCTGAATACATTTTCTAAAATCAAAATGGCTATAGATAAGTTCAAAAAAAAATTTAAGCTGAGCCGGGCTTAAAAGAGAGGGTGTTCCCCCGCCAACATAAAGCGAACGAAAAGAAACGGGTTTAAAAATCTTTGAATATAACTTCACCTCTCTCTCAAGCAGATTCAAGTAGTTATCTATTTGACTGCGATTTTTGAGCTTTTGAGCCGGGAAGCGGCAAAAAATACACCTTGAAGGGCAAAAAGGAAGGTGAATATACATTCCTACTTTATCTACGCCTTTATTTATTGCTCTTTTCCAGGCAGTTTTTATTTCTTCCTGGTTGGCTTTATCCCAAACAAAAATAGGAGGGTAATAAAAAGGGAAACCAACAAAGTCAGTTTGAGAGATTTTTTCAGTGATTGCTCGGAAGAGCCAATCTTTATCTTTAATCATAAAAGTTAGATATGTAAATTTTTGAGATTTCACAGAAGGTCTGGAAATGTTTTTTAAAATCTTTTTTGTTCTCTCGAGCCCAAAGATATAAACCAATTGGACAGAAACAATAAATTTGCCAAGAACATTTTAGACATTTATTGTCTGTTTTTTCAAGAATTTCTTTTTTGGCATCCCTTAAAATCTTTTCTCTTTTTTTCTCATCAATCCCTTTCTCTCCATCACCAATTAGGTATTTTTTTCTTCTTTTATTAAAAAAAGAAAACACTTTATCGCAGAGATAAAAATTTCCATCCGGACCCAAATTTAGCACCTGACAGCAGAAATTTTCACTGTTTTTCTTTATAAGGTTTTTTTCCATAAAAGAGATTTTGATACCAGAAGTTGACTTAAAAAACTTGCTAAATTCATTGAAGCTCTTTTTAAGAACATTGAGTTGATTCTTTGACCACAAACCGTAGACCTCTGGATAAAAATCTATTAAACGAAATCCATTTTCAACAAAGAACTTAATGTTTTCAGTAAGGCGGTTTACTGTTGAGGGAGTAAAAACCAGAGAGATTTTAATTTTTTCTTTATTTAAATTTTTAATATTTTTCCAGACCGTTTTGAAGACCGAACGTTCTTTATCATTTTTAAATACTCTTGTGACATCATTTACATCTTGCTTACCATCTAAACTTACCGAGAGGCCGATATTGTTCTCGGCTAAGAATTCACTTCTTTCTTTGTTGAGCAAAGTGCCGTTGCTGGAGAGCACAATAAAAGCCTTCTTTTTTTCGTTCCTTTTCAAATATTCTATCAATTCTTTTAATTCTCCCCAATAAAGCAAGGGTTCTCCGCCAGTAAAATTAATGGTGGGTCTTTTTGTTGAGTGTTTTAAAAAAAAGCTGATTCCTTTTTTTAACTCAGGAACATTGGAGCTGACTTTTTCCAAATTTTCTTTATCAACAAAACAATAGCTGCAATCAAGATTGCAGCCACCTCCAAGAAAAATAGATAAAGAATGGTATTTTATTTGTTGAGCCATTTTTTAAATACTTTTAATGCTTCAGGAGTTTCAAATTTTCTGAATAAATAATCTAAAATGCCTTTGTTTACCTGACAGCGAAAGTTATTGGGAGCTTGAGCAAAGATATTGCCTTCTTCAGAATAGTTAAATACCGGACAAACTCCACAATAAGGCAGGTAAACACAATCACTGCATCCAGAAAGTCCTTCCAACGTAGAGGCCAGACAAACTGATTTAGTAACCTCAGAAGAAATAATTTCTTGATAAGAATTCTGATGGACATTACCGAGTTTAAAAGTTTCATCTCCCATCTGTCCCAGCATTCTTCCTTCATCACAGGTATAGACATCTCCATTGTAGTGGTAAGCCAACTGCCCAATGCCCGCTCCGCAAGGTGAACGGAGGTCTAAAAAATTGGGGTCATTGTCAGTGAAGGCTTTTTGAGTAATTATCATCGCCATCCTCTCTCTAACATTTTTTCCTCCGAGATTCAATTCTATGATGTAATCCAAGGCCCTTTTATAAAACTCAATAAATTCTTCAGAGGTATAACCGAGTGTTTTTTGGAGTTGCTTGGCCATACCAAAGGGGTTAAGCCACCTCAGATGAATGTCCCTTAAACCCAACTTTAGGTATTCATCAACGATTTCTTTGGGAAAATTTAGAGAATCTCGAGTAATAGTGGGTAGAGCATTGACCTGATAACGTAAATCTTTATATTTCTTTTTTGCTTTTTTAATTGCTTGAGTGGTGCGGAGATAGCCGTTTTTGCCACCGTGCATTGGTCTGTTTTTATTATGGAGTTTTTCAGGTCCATCTAAAGAACTACAAAGAGAAATTTTTTTGCTGTGAAGCCAATTTAACTTTTCATCGCTGAGCAACGTCATGGTAGAGACCAAGCTAAATCTCAGCTGCTTCTTGGCTCTTTTATTCTTTTCAAGCACCCGGTTAACAATAAATTTAATTATGCCAAAGTTGGCTAAGGGCTCCCCTCCCTGAAATTCCACATTAATATCGGGGGAAGTGGTTTCAAAAATCATATCCACTACTTTCTTAGCTGTTGGCTCTTGCATATCCAAATCAGTCCTTTTCATACTTTTTGAGGAAGCATGGCAATATCGACAAGCATGGTCGCACCTGAGGGTAACCACAATAATATGAAGCCCTGGCCCTTGATTTAGGTATTCCCGGCGCTGGGCGTATCTATTAACCAACCTCTGTTGACAATTTTCGCAGCGCCACGATTTAGAAGTGAAGTGTTTTTTATCTAATTCTTTGTAAATAGGGGCCTCTTCTTTAAGTTTCCCTTCTTTAAAATTTTTAAACTCCTTTTCTCGGAGAAAAATAAAATCGCCAAGGTCATTGGTCAGGAGATATTTTTGTCCCAATTTTTTAAAGCGGAAAAAACCTGTCTTAGTCATTGTTTCATCATAGCTAAAACATAATTACAAAATTCACCTTCAATCTTTCTCTTGGCGGTCGGTACTATGTTCTCTAACTTGACGGTGATTACTTTTTTATTCTGACTTATTTTAAAATCTGCCAGCCCTTGATAGGTCTGGCTGGCTTTTTTGACAGCTTTAAGATTATAGAAATTTTTGTTAAAATTTACCGTCATAACCTTTTATTTCTTCTTCCCATACTTTTCCTCCCAGGGTACAGCGATACCTAAAGGATCGCTCTCAATATGTTTTTCATCTTCTGATGTTTCTTCCGAGGGAAAAGCCGAGAATAACGCTTTTTCCACAATGGTTTCTCTTATCTTCTTGGTGTTTTTAGCGATAGCAATTCTTAAAACATAATTTAAAAGTTCATTTTTAAATTCTCCGGCAAGCTCTTCCAATTTTTTAGAGTCAAGCTTTCGCTTTCCTTTTATAAAAACTTTGATTTCTTTCTTTGGGTCGCCATCTAAAAACAAATAGGCCCGGTCAACAAAAACATAACAGGCTCCGTAAATGGCCTCCAATGGATAAATTTTGGGGTTAAGTGAAATCACCATAAGCGTTTATTCTCCCGGAAGATTCACAAACTTGCTTATTTTGGTAGCTGTGAACCGGTCAAGTTCATTTACTTTTTCGTAGGTTGATTCTTCGGTACCGATTACCACCGGGTCTCCTTTTTCAAGTTCTGAAAACTTCAGAGGAGATTCTTTTTTAGTAGTCATATTGTATAGAACAAGCTCTGTCTTTGAAGAAAGCTTAATGGTTTTTTTCATAGAAAGAGTTTTGGCCGTGCTGATTTTTGAGGTATCAGCATCCAAAATGAAATTGGTTGGTTCTGAATGCTTAATTTCTGATATTTGCCCCTCTATAAGATTATGAGGATACTCTTTTTTTTCTTTTGCCATATTCTTTGTTATTAATCTTTATTTTTACTTCTTACCCCTGATTACTTCGTCAATAATTCCGTATTTCTTGGCCTCTTCGGCGGAAAGATAAAAGTCCCTGTCAGTGTCTTTTTCTACCGTACTTAAGGGCTGGCCGGTATGGTGAGACAGAATCTGGTTGAGTTTTTGCTTCATCTTCAAAATCTGACGCGCCCCGATTTCAATCTCGGTTGCCTGTCCGGTAATTCCCCCGGCAACCTGGTGTAATAAAATTTCTGAATTTGGCAGAGAAAATCTTTTCCCTTTAGCTCCCGCCGCCATCAAAGTGGCTCCCATTGAAGCCGCCATGCCAACACAAATTGTTGAAACATCGCAATCCACGTATTGCATAGTGTCGTAAATAGCCAAGCCGGCCGTCACCGAGCCCCCCGGAGTGTTGATGTAAAGCTTGATGTCTCTTTTTTGGTCTTTGGCGGCTAAAAGCAAAATTTCAGCGATTACCAAATTAGCCAAACTATCGGTAATGGGTCCTGCCAGAAAGATAATCCTTTCTTCAAGTAATCTTGAAAAAATGTCGTAAACTCGCTCTCCCCTTTGAGATTTTTCAACTATTGTTGGAATAATCGGACTCATAAATTTTCTAATACTTGAAATACCTTCTCGTTATATATTGCCCCTTCATAATACTCTTTCAGTCTGTCTCTGTCAATTTCCTCCTTTTTTATTTTTTCAGTGTCGGGATAATTCTTTAAAAATTCCTGAACCGCTTTTTCAACTTCTTCTTCTTTGACTTGGATCTTTTCTCTTTTGCCGAGCTCCCTTAGAATAAGGGAATTCTTAACTTTCTTTTCGGCCTCTTTAGAAAAAGAATCTTCTAACTCTTTTTCGGTTTTTTTGATTTTCTCAAGGTATTCTCGGAAAGAAATCTTCAGCCCTTTCTCCGCCCTTTGGCGCAGCTCGCTCAGAGCTCTCTTTTTTTCCAAAGAAATCAAGGTTTCCGGCACCTCAAAATCCGAAGAGCTCGCTATTTTTTCTAAAATCTCGTTTCTTCTTCTGTCTCTTTCAGCAATTTCTTTTTCTCTGGTTATTCCCTCCTTAACGCTTTTTCTCAATTCCTCCAGATTGTTAAACTTACCTAAACTTTTGGCGAATTCGTCATTGATTTTCGGCAACTTAACTAATTGAACTTTTTTAAGCTTAACTTCAAAAGCAATTTCTTTGCCAGCCAACTCTTTTTTGGTATAATCTTCCGGAAAGGTCAGGGAGAACTTTTTTTCTTCTCCCTTTTTCATTCCTTCAAGATGTTGCTCAAACCCCGGAACAAAATGACCCTCTCCCAATAAAAATCTGTCTTGAAAAAGTTTGTTATTTTCAATTTGAGGGCTTTTGTATTCAATCTCCAAAAAATCTCCTTTTTTTGCTTCTCCTCCTCGCTCCTCAAAGCTTGCTCTTGATTTTTGCAGCCAGGTTAAAGCGCTTTTTGCTTCCTCATCTTTTATTGAAACTTCTCTTTTTTCTACCTGGCTGGCTATCTTTTTACAATCCGGCAATTGTATTCCCGGCAAAATATCAACTTTTACCAAAAAAGAGATGGGGTTGCCTCGAGCCAGCTTCATAATTTCAACTTGAGGAGAACCAATCGCCTCAATTTTTTCTTCCATCATCACTTTCGGATACTCTTGTTTTAGGGCAATTTCCGCAGCAGTTGCCAGGAGCTTTCCCTCCCCGACTTCTTTCTCAACAATTTCTTTGGGAACCTTGCCCAACCTGAATCCGTTAAGCTTCAAGTTTTCGCCAAGCTTCAGAACCGCTTTATCTAAAAAAGGTTGAAATTCCTGCCAGGAAATTTCAAACAAAATCTCAATTTTTGAGTCCGATAGTTTTTTAATTGAATTTTTCATCTAATCTAGCTGAACAACAAAAATAGGGGAATGAAGATTAAAGAAACCACCCCGACAATTTTAATTAAGATATTCAAAGAAGGTCCAGCGGTGTCTTTAAAGGGGTCGCCAACCGTATCGCCAACTACGCTGGCTTTATGAGCTTCAGAGCCCTTGCCGCCTAAATTTCCGGCCTCAATGTATTTTTTGGCATTATCCCAAGCTCCTCCCGCATTTGACATCATTACCGCCAAAAGAAACCCGGTAACCAAGGTGCCAAGCAATACCCCGGCCAAGGCCTGGGGACCTAAAAATATCCCTACCAAAATCGGGACTAAAATTGCCAAGACCCCCGGCAAAACCATTGATTTTAAAGCTCCTTTGGTGGTGATGTCCACGCACTTGGAATAATCTGGTTTAACTTTACCTTCCATTAAGCCGGGAATCTCTCTAAACTGCCTTCTCACCTCCTCAACAACGGTGAAAGCTCCCCGGCTGACGGCCTTCATAACAAAGCTTGAAAAAAGAAAAGGTAGAGTGGCTCCAATAAAGAAACCGCCAATTACCTCAGGGGTGATAAGGGAAAGGGTTTCTAATTTTGCTACTTTGGCAAAAGCAGCCAGCCAAGCCAATGCCGCCAAACCGGCTGAACCAATAGCAAAACCTTTCCCGGTGGCGGCGGTGGTGTTGCCAACCGAATCCAGGGCGTCGGTTCTTCGACGAACTATCTCCGGCATTGAAGCCATTTCGGCAATTCCGGCCGCATTATCCACCACCGGTCCGTAGCAATCAGCCGACAAATTAATTCCCAAAACCGAGAGAATCCCCACGGAAGAGACGGCAATGCCAAAAAGACCGGCAAATTTATAAACCAAAATCATTCCTATTCCCACGCTAACCGCTGGTATGACAACGCTGAGCAGTCCCTGGGAAAAACCCTCAATAATATTCAGAGAAGGTCCGGTTTTGGAGGATCTGGCAATTGATAAAACAGGGGAGTATTTATCTGAAGTGTAATATTGAATGGAATAACTTATCAAAATTCCTATAGCCAACCCTGTAACCACTGCCAAGAAAACTCCCAAATCCCCCAAAACGTATTGGGAAATAAAATAGGCAGAAATTACCATCAAAATATTGGCTAAAATCATTCCTCTCTGCATTGCCTTGCGGGTTTTATCGGTTTGCTGTTGAAAATTAAGTTCGGTCTCTTCCTTTTTTATTCTGACAAAAAAACTGCCAATAATTGAAGCTAAAATACCGGCTGCCGCCAAAAGAACCGGGAAGATTAAAGCCTTGACTCCGTAAAGAGGAACTCCCAGCACGGTGGTGGCGGCAATCGCCGAAACATAGGATTCAAAAAGGTCCGAACCCATTCCGGCTATATCCCCCACATTATCTCCTACGGCATCGGCAATAACGGCCGGGTTGCGGGGGTCGTCTTCTGGTATGCCCTTTTCTATCTTACCGACCAAATCAGCCCCAATATCAGCTGACTTGGTATACATTCCGCCACCCACCCTCAAAAAAAGAGCAATCAAAGAACAACCGAAAGCAAAACTTATCAAAAGTTCGGGGGTTTTGAATAACAGCCAGACCAAAATTATCCCCAAAAGCCCCAAAGAAGTAACGAACATTCCCGTTACCGTCCCGCCGTAAAAAGCTATTCGGAAAGCTTCAGAAAGAGAACTAAGAGCAGAATTGGCAACCCTGCCATTACTTTTAGTGGCTACCATCATCCCTAGAAAGCCGGCCGTGGCTGAAAGTCCCGCCCCGATCAAGAAGGTGACTGCTTGCCTGAAATCAATTAAAAATCCCAAACAAAGAGCAACCAGAATTAAAATAAAAAATAAAATCTTGAATTCTCTTTTGAGAAAGGTTATTGCCCCTTTCTGAATGGCTGAAGACACCTCAATTACTTTATCGGAACCTTGAGAACTTTTTTTAATTTTGGAAAATAAAAAGAGGCCAAAGAACAAAGCCGAGATAGAAACAATAATGGAAAAAATTAACATATTGTCATATTATTCTTTTATCTTATCCTTGGCATTTTTTGCAATACCTTGCTTGAGGATAAACTTTTAACCTTTCCTGGGAAATTGATTTTTTACATTTCTCGCATATCCCGTATTGTCCTTTTTTAATCTTCTCTAGGGCCAGATTAACGTCGTTTAATTCTCCCTCCAATGTTTTTTCTAAAGCCAGACGGGTGCTGTATTCTTCAACCTCGTCTGCTTCTTCTTCAAGATTGCCTCCGTTGTAAGAGGGCATCCGAGCTTGCCAATCTCCTTTGGTCTTCTCAGATTTCTCAGCAAAAGAACTTAATTGCTTTTCCAGCTTTTCTTTCTCTATCTCCAATTCCTTTTTCTGTTCTTGGATAAATTTTTTCGTCATATCTCTTCCTCTTTTATTAAGCTAATTAACTTTAAGATGCTCTCTCCCGAAGTGGTAAACAATAAATAATTGTTTAAGATGCTGTAACAGAGCCCGAAATTTGGCTGATTTGAATCAAAATATCTAAATTCTATTTCTCCTTCCTTGGCTGTTTTAAACGACCCTTGGAAGGTCAATTCCTCTTGGGAGTCAATCAAAGAAGAGAGTAGGGGTAAAAAATCATCAGCCATACTCCCTTCCCACTCTTCCATTAAATCCTTGAGCTCCTGCGCTTCCGGGAACTCTTCATTCTCCTTAATTTTGGCGGCAAAACCAAATCGATCTCCCTCTTTTGAATTATAAACAAACAAAGTTGCTCTAAGTTCTATTTTTTCAAAAAACCCTTCTTTTATCTGAACTTCAAAATTCTCTAAAAATTCTTGGAGCTTTAAAATTTCTTTAGTCTGGCTGTTTTGGAACAGAAGCTGTAAAAAGCTTTCTTCTTCCCACTCTTCCTCCAAAACCGCAAGAAGCAGGGAGAGAATTTGGCTGGGGTCTCCGAACTCTAAAATTCTTGTTTCAGAAACCTCAATTAAAGGCAGAGGCAATTCTTCTTCTGTTGGCTCTTCCGTTTCTTCTCCTTCTGTCTTTTGAGAGACCTCTTCGGCTGAAGGCGTGGATGATGTCTCCTCTGACGGTTCTTGGGGCAAAAGATAAGTGTGCAAGAGCAGGTAAGCTCCTATTACCGCCCCGACAATCAAAATTACAATTAACACCCTAACGACAATTTTCTCCAAGAAAGAAGGTTCTCTGACAACTGGCCGGAAAACAATCTCTTTTTTAGCTTCTTTTTCTTTTATTTTAAATGGTGGTTTTTCCCCAAATTCCCTCTTGTCCTTTTTACCTGCCACCCTGGCTAAAAACTCTTCTCGGGCCTGAAGCTCTTCTGAAGAAACCTGGGTTAATTTTTTAAGAATTTTTTCCTTGGCAACCGGACCCTTGGCCTTTATCGCTTCTTTTTCTCTTAGGGCCTTTTCTTGAATCTCCAGGATTTTTGCTTTTCTCTCTTCCTCTTTCTTTTTCCCTTCTTCTTCCTCTTTCGCCCTCTGACGGACTTCCTCTAAAAGTTCCTCTTCTTTTTTCTTCGCCTCTTCCGTCTCTTCCGCTTCTTTCGCTTCTCTTGCTTGTCTTTCTTCTTTAATAGCCCTCTCTCTTCTTTCCTGTTCAATCTGCCTCTCCTCGCTCTCCATTTCTCTAACTTCCTTCGTTTCTCCTTTGGCTTCTTCGGGAGCCGTTTCAACCCCCTTCCTTTCAGCGATTATCCTCTCTCCCTCCTCAATACCATGTTCTAATAAAATCTCTATCTCCTCCGTTCTCCCCTCAATCTCTGATTGGTTTTGGGAAACATTTTGTAGCTCCCCTTCAACTTCATTTATTCTGTTTGCCAAGTTTCTCTGCTTTTTTTCCAACTCCCACCTCTTTTTCTCTATTTCCTTTCTTCTCTCTTCAATCTGCCATCTTTCTTTTTCTATTTCTCTTTTTTCAGCAGGCATTGCTCCCTTTTCTTTTTCCTCTGCCTTTTCTTTCTCCTCCTCAATCTGTCTTTCTTTCTCTGAAACAGCTGAAATTTCTTCAGCTAACTTTTCTTTCTTTTCTTGAAGCGCTCCCTTCTTTCCTAACAAATCCCCTTTCTGTTTCTCTAACTCATCGATCTCCTTTGTCAGCTCCACCTTCTCCTCTCCAAGCCGGAGCTCGGTTAATCTTCTGAGAATTTCCTTTCTTCTTTCCTTAAGTTTCTCCTCCCCGAGCAAAAGAGAGTTTAATTTTTCACCAAGCCCTGCGAGTTGCCTGTCCTTTTCTTTAACTCTTTCTTGCTGGCTCCACTTTTCTTTCTCTATCTCTCTTCTTTTCTTCTCTATCGCCCACCTTTTTCTTTCTAATAAATGTTTTTCTCGAACTCTCTCAGCTGCTTTTTCTTTTTCCTCAATTATCTTTCCCTTGCTCTCAGTCTTCTGCTCCTGAGCCAAAATCCTTGAAAGAATTTTTTCCAATTGAGCTTTTTGTTTCTGGACTTCCTCTTTCTTCAGTTGAAGAGGTTTTTTTCTCTCCGGAAAGGTTTTTAATTTTTCATCTATTTCTATGTTCTCTTTTTTCAGGTGTTGTTTTTCCTCTTCTTCTTTTCGTTTCTCCTCTACTTTCTTTTTCTCTTCCTCCTCCCGCTCCCTCAACGATTGCTCTTCCCGCCTCTTCTTCTCTTCTTCTCCCTCTCTTGCTTCCTCCAAGGTTTGAGCTTTTTCCCTAATTCCAGCAGCTATTTTCTCTTCCTCTCTTAATTTTTCCTCCCCCTGCCTCTTCATTTCTCTTTCTCTGGCTCTTCTTTGAATTTCCCGGCTGAGCCGCTGTTCTTTCAGCTTCTCCTCTTCCTTCTCTCTCCTCTTTTCTTCAATTCTCTTTCTTTCTTCTTCAACAGCTTGCTCTTGGGCTTGCTTTTCCAATCTTTCTTTTAATTCCGGAGTGATTTTTCTTCTCTTGCCTTCTTTTTCTTTTCGCTCTTTGAGAAGCCTTAAATCATCTTCCATTGTTAAAAGAACTCCTTTCTCTAAAATCTGAGAGGTTTTTTCTTGGTTAATTTGAGCTGGTTTATTGTTTTCCTTTACCATATTTCATGGGTTTAAACCCAGCTTCTTTGGCTGAAAGGTCTACTCTACCTTGCTCATCAATGTTTATCACTTTAACCGGAATTACTTCTCCAATCTTAACCAGGTCCCGGACTTTCTCCACCCGAAAGGGGACAAACTGCGAAATATGAACTAATCCTCCCTGACTGGGAGTAATTTCAACTATCGCGCCAAAATCCAGAATCTTTTTTACTTTGCCCTTAAAAATTTCCCCCACTTTAACCTCTCTCGTAAGCTCTTTTATCCAATCAACTGCTTTTTTAACCGCTTCCTCTTTTTCAGCTGAAATAAAAACCTGACCCGATTCTTCAACGTCAACGGACGCCTCGCATTTTTCCGTTATTTCCTTTATCATTCTTCCTCCGGGCCCGATGACAGTCCCTATCTTTTCCGGGTTAATTTGGATAACCTGAATTCGGGGGGCAAAAGGAGAGAGTTGGGGACGCGGACGAGCCAAGGTTTTATTTTGGCTTTTTAAAATCTCCAATCTGGCTTTTTGCGCTCTGAGCAAGCTCTCTTTTAAGATTTCCTGGGTTATTCCTTTTATTTTAACATCCATTTGGATTACTGTTATCCCTTTTTCAGTGCCGCCAACCTTAAAATCCATTTCTCCGAAGTGGTCCTCGGGACCCTGGATGTCCGTTAAAATCTTGTAATCTTCGCTTTCCCCGTCAAAAAGTCCGATGGCAATGCCGGCCGCCGGTCTTAAAATCGGCACTCCGGCATCCATTAAGGCCAAACAAGCCGCTGAAATAGAAGCCATGCTGGTTGAACCATTAGAGGAAAGAAGTTCAGAAACCACTCTCAGGGTGTAGGGAAAATCATCAAAGCTTGGAATTAAAGGCAAAAGAGATTTTTCGGCCAGCATGCCGTGTCCTATCTCCCGTCTTCCGGGCGAACCCAGCCTCTTTACTTCCCCCACCGAATAAGGAGGAAAATTATAATGGTGCATAAATCGTTTTTTGCCAACGGTTTCCATACCCTCCAAAAGCTGCTGGTCGCTGGGCGAACCCAAGGTTAAAATGCTCAAAACTCTCGTTTCTCCCCGAGTGAAAAGTCCGCTGCCGTGGGTTCGCGGCAGAATCCCGACTTGGCTGGAGAGAGCCCTTACCTCGTCTAATTTCCTGCCATCGGGTCTCTTTTCTTTTTTAATAATATTTTTTCGTAAAATCTCTTCTTGCTGTTTGTCAAAAATAAAAAGAGCGTCTCCGAGCCGCGTTTCGTCAAAATCTTCTTTAATTTTTTCCATCAGCCCCTCTCTTAAATTCTCAAGAACCTCTCGTCTTTCTTTC
>CAYYIZ010000004.1:0-13889 GCA_964472105.1 uncultured Candidatus Saccharibacteria bacterium
CTTTTATCTCTTTTAATTCCACTAACTTTGGCAATCCATTGGGTTTTCCCTGAGCTTGGCGGAGGGCGGCCTCAATTTCTCCCCTGTTTTCCCTTATCTCGGGCGGGGGACATTCCATTCCCAAAATTTTGTAAATTTCCTGCTCATTTTTGCCAGCCAGCATTTTTGAACCGCGGAAAAGCCCGTATTCATTAAGTTTTAAACCTTTATCATGATCAATCTTCATGGTTTGTATATTGTGATCTTTGATTAAGGTGAAATACTGAAGAGCCGAGCCATAAGATTTTCTGGGAATAACTCGCAAATCAACATCAAGGCCTTCTTTCCGCCTTATGGAAGATTTGGTTGTTCCCTTGCCCCAAACTTTTTCAATTCCCGGCAAAGAACAAAAAAAATCCATTACCTTTTTGGGACTTTTCGTTACCACCAAGAAATCAACGTCGCCGATTGTTTCTTTCATTCTCCTAACCGACCCACAGACACTAACTTCTTCAACCTCTTTTAAACTTTTTAAATTATCTCCGATTTCTCGGATGTGAGGCAAAATATCTCCCAAAAGAAATCTGCCCTTACTTCTTTTCAAAAACTTAATGCTCTGTAAAATATTTTTCTCGGTAGTTTCGCCAAAATTGAAGAGAGTCCTGATTTTGCCCGCTCGAGCCTCTTTTTCCAAATCCTTTAAATTTTTAATCTTCAGTTTTGTATATAAATCTCTTACCATTTTCGGGCCCAATCCCTCAACCGCCGTGAGTTCAGCCATATTTACCGGATATTTCTTTTTGTAATCTCCGTAGTATTTTATCTTCCCTGTTTCCAGATATTCAACAATTTTTGGGCCGATATTTTTTCCAACCCCGGGAATCTTCTCAATCCCTTTTTCCCCTCCCTTTTTATAAACCTCTTCTATATCCTCCGGCAAACTCTCCAAAGCCAAAGCCACTTTCCGGTAAGCTTGGGGTTTAAAAGCCGCCTCTTCCATTTCCAAGAGATCGGCGATTTCATAAAAAATGTTGGCTAATTCTTGGTTTTTCATTTTTTCTCTCCGTTGAAAACGTCCCCAAGAGAGAAGTGTAAGCCGTGGTCAAAAACCCCCCTTATTTGGTTCCTTAATCCAAAAAGTAATGCCACCCCAATCAATCCTAAGATTCCTACCACTATAAAAACCGGGTTAAAGCCAAATTGAGTTACTGCCCAACCGCCAACTATTCCAGCAGCCCCCGTACCCAAACCGAGAGCAGTAGCTTCTAATCCCCACTCGGTGGATTCCCTCCCTTTGTCAATGTGGCGAGTAAAAATAGCCACCCAGCCAGAAAGGGACATCGCCAGGCCCACTCCATAAATTCCTTGTAAAATATAAATATGCAGAGGAGTCTGAGCGAAAATATAGCCAAAGGGAATTAAAGAGGCAATGAAAAGTCCGGCGACCAAGCTGAGATAATCGTCTTTTTCTGAAGGACAAGTGTCTAAAAATACTCCAATCGGAATTCTCAATAATGATTTAGTGAACCAATAAATAGCTGCCGCCACCCCAACAACAAAAGCGTTTCCTCCTTGAATTTTGTCTATAACAAAGATGGCGAAAATTGGATTAATAAGGCCCCAGCCAGTCCAAAAGGCAAGGTCGCTTAAGATTAAAAATTTTATAACTTTATTTGGAGTTAAGATAATTCTCATTTTCCTATTATTTTAACATTAATTTCCCTTTCTCTGGGACGATTATCAAAATCCAAGAAAACAATCTGCTGCCAGGTGCCTAAAACCAATTTCCCATTTTCGACGGGTACGGCCAAAAATGGTTTAAGCAAAGCCGACCTTACGTGGGCGTAACCATTGCAATCGCCCCACTTCCGACAATGCTCATAGTCATCATTCATCGGGGCAATTCTTTCCAGAGCCCTTTTAAAATCTTCAACCGCTCCTGCTTCATACTCAATGGTGGTCAAACCGCAAGTTGAACCCGGAGAAGATAGCAGGCAAATTCCTTCTTCCGCTTTTGATTCTTTGACTAATTGAGAAACCTTATCGGTTATATTAATGATATCATTAAAACCTTTTGTTGAAATTTGAAACTTCATTTCATTTTCTTTAAGCCGTCAATAAATCCTAAAATTTTTATTCCAGCCAAATCCGCTCCAAACTTGACCAAGTAGACAATACCCACCAAGCAAAGAAGCAAATCGGCGCCTCGCCAAACAATACCAAAGATTGTACCGGTGGAAAAACCAAGCCCCAAAGCTCCAAAGCTAAAAGCCGAAGCTGCCTCCAAGCTGCCCAGGCCCGCCGGCAAGGGAAACATTAAAGCCAGGTTGGTGAAGCCGTAAACTGCCAACACTTTTAAAATTCCAATCCCCTCTTTTAAGAAGAAAATTAAGACGCCGGCTCTCAAAAATAACAAAAAGTATCTTAAAAAACTTAATCCCAGCCCTTTCCAAAAAGCTTTTCTTTTGGGCGAAAAAAAACGGACAATTTCTCTCTCGGTATCAAATATTATTTTGCCGTTGGTGGTGTTCTTAATCTTCGCTTTTTTAATTCCAAAAACTTTTAAAAACCATTCTAAAACGCTTTCTCTGTTCATCGCCTTAAAATAAAAGAGCAGCAGCAGTCCAAGGAGCCCCCCCATTATTAAAGCAACCAGATAAGCCATTGTCCCTGAAGGGAAATAGCCATAAAAAACAAAGGCTAAAATACCGGTAATTGAGAACATTAAAAACAAAGTTCCGTCCAGAATTTTATCAATAACTACTGAGGCGGCGCTTTTCTCCCAGCTAAGGTTAAATTTTTTCTTTGCTAAATATATTCTAAATGCCTCCCCGCCAAAAAGAGCCACCGGAGTAAGATAGCTTAAGGCAAAACCAACCGTCCATAACTTGCCTAAATCTTTCGCCCGGGTATCCACTCCCTGGGCCCGCAGAATCATTTTCCACCGCAAAATACTGATTACCGCTATACAAAGAGTTAAAAGAATAATAGCCAATCCCTTGAAACTTAAAAACAAAACAAGGGCCTCGCTTAAATTGTCCCAGCCAGCCCTTCTCATTACAAACCAAAAAATAAAACCGCCAGCAAATAGGGCAATTAAAAATTTTAGGGTCTTTTTCATAATTATTCTATTATAGCAAAAGTTCTTTTCTTAACAACTTTGTAAACAAAAAGCGCCCATCATACCTGTCCGGTATGATGGGCTTTTCTCCTCCTTGTTTTTAACTTAACTAAATCCCTTGTAAATACTGCTCCCAAGCCAGATCAAACCCAAAAGGCCTGAAATGGCCAGTCCGGTCAGAAGCTTTCCTTTTCCGGAAGCTTCCCTTGTTTCCTTATCACCATAAATTACCAAAAGAGTGATAAAGATTATTATTACGACCAGAAACGCTGGCTGCCGCAGATAGCTAAGTAATTCCATCGTTATCCTCCTTTTTTCTCCTTACTAACCTTGAAGCAATCTTCAAACAATCAAATTAAATTTTAAAAGTGACTCAATAAAAATAATATAATAAAATTTTACTCAAAGAGCTAATCGGTTGTCAAGCCGGTCTTTTTGTGAAATTTTTATCTAGCTCTTTCATAAATTTAATTAAAATGGGGTCATCTACTTGCTCTACCGACCCAATCCACCAGGACTTTAAAGGGCGACGTTTATCCTGTCTGCCGTACTCAAGAGCCTGTAAAAGAGTTTCCATCCTGTTAACTTGTTTAACAAATCTTGCTTCCTTTGTAGCCATTTGTCCATAATCAAGCCATAAACTTTTTAGCTCTTCTCTTAAATCCTGAGGTAATCCTGCAATAAGTTTATTCAGAGCTTTCTCTTCCTTTTTCTGCTTGGCAAGAGCAATTTTACTTTTCTTAATTTTTGAAAACCTTGGCCATCTGTCAAATAATTCCGGCCATTCTTTTTTGTCTTTGGGCAATATTCCATCGTAAGGAGTTATGTCTCCGGTAAACACTTCGCAGATGTCATGGACTAAAGCTATTTTAAGAATTCTCTTTATGTCAAAATTAACCCCCTTTTCTTCTCCCAAAACCCAAGCCATAATTGCCACTCGGAAAATATGCTCAGCAATGGTCTCGGGATTTTTGGCTTCTATTAAAACAGACCCTTTTCTTAATATTTTCTTTAATTTGCCTAGCTGAATTAAAAAATCTAAAATTCTATCCATCTCTCCCACTCTCTCTTTAACTTTCTCAAAAAATCTTTTTTCCACGGCTTTCTCAAATTGTATTAGTACCGGGTCATCAAAAATTTCTCTTGCCCATCTTACCCAAAGGTCTTTTTGAATCTTCCCATATTTCTCCCAATATTCTAACCCTTGTAAGAGATTCTCGGCCTTGTCTGCCTGTTTAACAAACCTTGCTTCTTTAGACAGTCCTTTCTCAAAATCAAGCCAGAGATTTTCCAATTTGCTCTTCAAGGCAGTTGGCAAGTTTGAGATAAGTTTCCTAAAAGACCGCAGTTCTCTCGCCGCCTTTCTGCGAACTTTCTCTTCTTTCTGTTGAAGAGTAAATTTGGGCCATTTGCTAAGAATTTCATTCGTTTCTTTCTGACTTTTGGGGGAGCCGGTTTTTTGGAGTAAAAGGGAGCCATAGGGAGTTTCGTCAAAAGTAAAAACTTCACATAGGTCATGAATTAAACCCATTTTAATAATCTTTTCAATATCTAAGTTTTTTCCTCTCGCCAAAATCCAACTTAAGAAAGATACTCTAAAAATATGGCTGGCCGTACTTTCCGAATCTTTAATCTGATGGACCAGCCAGCCCTTTCTTTTCTTCTTTTTTAATTTCTGGATATTAATAAAAAAATCAAGAAGTTCCTGCATGTTTAGTTAAAAGAAAAAGGGGCAGATAACCACCCCAAATTTCAGCTAATTTTAATACTTTATCTTTTTTATTTTATAGATTACTTTTATTGGAGAACTAATTACTACTTCCTCTCCTGCTTTGCGGCCCAAAAGATTTTTTCCAACCGGAGATTCGTTGGAAATTTTACCTTGAGAGGGATTTGCCTCCAATGTCCCAACAACAACAAATTCATCTTTCTGGCCGTCTACCTCCACCGTAACGTGAGCTCCCAGGTTAACTCGGTCACGTTCCCTTCTGGGAGGAGCTTTAATCAGCTCAAAATTCTTTAAAACGTGTTCAAGCTCCTCAATTCTTGACTCCAAAAAATCGAGGTCGTCACGGAAAGCAATAAATTCAGCGCTTAGCTCTTCGGAGTGCAAAACCGAAGGAACGTCCCCTTGGGACTTGAGCTTTCTCAGTTCCAGCAATTTGGAGTATTCTTTTTTTGTCATTTTCAACCCTTCTTTGGTTAGATAATACTTGTTTAAATCTGACATATTCTTTGGCATATTCTTTACATTTCATCATAACCTTTCTAAGTTTCTTGTCAATGGGCGGTAATTAAAGGTAAGATGAAACAATGATTGAAGTGGATGGTTCGAAATTGGAGGGGGGCGGTCAAATCTTGAGAACGGCTTGTGCCCTTTCGGCAGTCTCTGGCAAGCCCTGCCATATTTTTAATATTAGAGATAATCGCCCCAAATCAGGACTGGCCGCTCAGCACCTCCTTGGCCTTCAAGCTTTAAGGGAGCTTTGTCAAGGAAAATTAGAAGGTGATGAATTGGGCTCAAGAGAAATTTGGTTTTACCCCGGAGAAATTCAAGCAAAAGACATTTCTGTGAAAATTGAAACGGCCGGCAGTATTACTTTGGTTTTGCAAAGTTTAATTTTACCGGCTCTCTTTGCTTCTTCGGCAGGCTCAGAACAAGCCCCCTCCCCTGTTAGAATTACTTTCAAGGGCGGGGCAACCGACACTTTCTTTTCTCCGACCATTGATTACTTCCGCTACGTCTTTTTAAAAACTTCAGAGAAGATGGCTTCTCAAAAAATTGTTGATGTCAAAATCAAGCGAAGGGGATTTTATCCGGAAGGCGGAGCCGAAGTGGAAGTTTTAATTCAACCGGCTGTTTTAAAGCCAATTTCTCTAACTGAAAGGGGTCCTCTCAAAAAAATTACGGTAATTTCTGGAGCTTCGGAATTCTTGAAAGCAAAAAAAGTGGCTGAAAGACAGGCTGCCGGGGTAAAAGAGATTTTGGGGAAATTAAAATTACCAATTGAAGAAAAAATAGAATACTACAGCACTCAATGCCCGGGAAGCCAGCTCAACATTATTGGGGAGTTTGTCAATACAATTTTGGGAGTTGATAATTTAGGGAAATTAGGTAAATCAGCAGAAGAAATTGGCCAAGAAACAGCTCAAAACTTTTTACAACAAGGAAAATCAAACGCCTGTCTTGATAAACATTTAGCTGACCAGATTCTACCTTTTATGGCTCTTGCCTCGGGTAAATCTCAAGTTTCTGTTTCAGAAGTGACTGGCCACTGCAAAACAAATATCTGGGTGATTGAAAAATTTAGCGACGGTAAATTTGAAATAAAAGATAACTTAATTGGCTGGATTCTAAATTAGTTAGCTGTCAAAAAATTGTAATATAAAAGGAGTTGAGAAACACATTCTCAACCCCTTTTCTTTAATTTCTTCCCAAGCTTCTTCTCGCACTGTTCGTCTTCTTTTGTCTTTGCGAATCTAACCCAGTTGTCTGGCGTATGGGCGATGAAATAAAAGCCCAAAAATCATAATCTTATTCTATTTTACAATATTTTAATATCTAAAAAAACATTTCTCGGGAGAGAATTCTTCTCTCCCGACCCCTCTCTGCTTTTCCACTTAACAAGTCAGGTGGAAAAGGCCGATTACTTTTGCCTGTTCGCCCTCTTCCTCTTCGGATTCCTGGTTGATAACATTGAAAGTTCTAACTGCCTCTCCGGTAACGTCAATTACCAACTTAATCCCTTTCTCTTCAATTTCCTTCTCTGCTTCATCTGTTATTTTTACCAAACCCGATTCACCCGTTCCAATAACAATTATTTCCGGACCTTGCTCAATTGCCCGTTTTACATCTTCAACGTCAACCAGGTGGCTTTCTTTTCTCCACCAATCCAAAATCTCTCCCGTCCAGCGAACCTCAACGTCGTTGGTATAGTTTTTACCATCAATTGTTATTACTCCAAAATGATACTCCTCAATTGCCATATTCTTATCTTAAAATAATGATTTTTGGCCGGAAATCTCTCTTTTCTCTTGAGCAGAAAATATGCTGATTTTTCCGTACACTCCATCATAACCGGGAGTTACTTTAACCTTTCCTTCTCTAACTTTTGAGATAGCTTCGGCAATTTCCGGCAGGGTGGCTGCCTTTAAATCGGAAGCAGGAACATCAAGTAAAACATTAAACTCTGATTCAAACTTGTCAATTAAACTTTTGTATTCTTTGTCCACTTCCTTGGTGCCAACTCCTACCCCAAGAACTTCAGCGATTATTTCCGCTAAAGGAACTAAACTTTTGTAGGGAATTGCTTTGTCCGGCCTAAAACCTTCCGGTCGGTCGGCTAATCGAGCAACCCTGTTTAAAACTCCAATCGTCAAAGGTCTGCCGCAAACCGGGCAGAGCCCATTGGACTTTTTTGTTTCAGCCGGGCTCAAATTTATATCGCAGGATCTGTGGCCATCGTAATGATATTTCCCCTCTTCAGGAAAAAATTCAATAGTGTATAGAAATTTCTGAGGGTCTTTTTGTTTTATCGCTTCTATTATTGAATTGTAGCTTACTTCCGTATCAAAAACATTGGCTTCTCTGCCTATTTTTGGGGGGCTGTGGGCATCTGAATTACTTATTAAAGTAATCTTTCGGCCATCGGGCATTCGCCAAAGCATTGCCGGGCTTGCTGAGAGCCCTGTCTCGCCAGCAAAAATATACTTTGAGTAATCTTCAAAGCATTCTTCAATTGAATCAAAGCCGGATTTTGAGCCAAATAGAGAAAACCAGGGAGTCATTAAATGAGCGGGGACAACCAAACAATCCGAATTAACGTTTAAAGCAATTTTGGCTAATTCTTTGGCGTCTAATCCCAAAATTGGCCTGCCGTCTGATTTTAAGTTGCCAATCCAGCCAAGTTGAGTGTTAATTTTTTCAACCGTTTCAAAATCGGGGCTAAAAATTATAATGTGAATTTTCCGAACCCTGCCCCCTTTTGAGTAAATACAGCTTATTTCGGAAGTTAAAATAAACCTGATCTCATTATTGTCAATTCCTGATTCCTGTTTTTTAATCTTAAATAATCCCGGCTCTCCTGCTATTAATTTTTCTTTCAGATTGTTGAACCATTCCGGGTGGGTGAAATCTCCCGTTCCCAAAACTTTAATTCCTTTAATTTTGGCGGTTTCCGCCAAGTGCTCCAAATCCATTTGGGGAGAGGTGGCTCTTGAATATTTTGAGTGAATGTGAAAATCGGCAATAAACTTCATACTTTTTCATTATAGCAACTTTGCTCTGTTTTTAAACAAAAAGCGGGATTTGTCCCGCTCTCTGTCTTTGCACTTAGCTTTAAGATTAGCGGATTTCGTAAGTTATGCTAACCGTTACGCTTATGAGATTTTCGCCGGTTTCAACCTGGGGAGCTTCACCGCCGCCCATACCTACTGCCTCTTCTTTCATTAACTCATAAAAACGAGGAGCAACACCGCTTTCTGAGAAATTGGTAATTCTAACCAAGTTAACTCCCAACTGAGAAGCCAACTCTTTAGCTTTCAGCTTGGCCTTGTCAATGGCTTGACCTCGAGCTTGCTTTTTCAGTTCATCTTCTTGGTCAATGGTAAACTGGAGATTCCCAACCTGGTTGGCTCCGGCGTCAGTTGCTTCTTGAATAATGTCGCCAATTTTAGCCATCTCTCTAATTTTAACCTGCAAAGATTGCCGCACCTCATAGCCAACCAATACCCTTTTCCCGGGAGGGTAAGGATAAATTTCGGTCTCAATCTTCCGCCATTCATAACGGGGGTAAATGGTAAAGCTGGTGGTTTTTAAATCTTTTTCTTCAATGCCCTCTTTTTTCATCGCGCTGATAATGGCGTTCATATTCTGGGTGTTGTCAGTCATTGCTTCAGTTACCGTTTTTGCTTCGGCAATTACAGAAAAAGTGGTGAGGGCCAAATCGGGTTTGGCGTAAACCTCGCCTGTTTCAGAAACGGTAATGGTATTTTTGGCTTCAATTTCCTGGCCAATGTATTTTCCTTCTTTGATTTTATTCTGAATGGCCACGACAAACCAAACCGTCACCACCATCAAAAAAATAGAGAGGACAATCAGTAAACACTCGTGTTTTGCTTTAAAGTTTTTGGTATCCATAATTGAGGCAATTTATTTTGTTAATCTATCTGCGACCTTTTAAACTTTCCTTTTATTGTTAAATCCGCCGATTTTCCGGAAAACGAAATAAGAGTAAACAAAAGAAAGAGCGGCGGCCCCTCCCGCCGAGAAAATAACAATCCAAAAAACATATTTAAAGAAAACAAGGCCGAGTAAACTTATCAGGCCGGCGGCAATAAAGATTTTACCCGCAACCTGGTGAGTTTTATTCCAGGTTTCCTCCGAGTGCAGAGTCCAGGGAGTTTTAATACCGACAAAATAATTCTTTTTGATTTTAGGCAGAAAAATCCCAATAACAACAAAAAGAAGAGAAAGAATGGGAACAATAAAATAGTTTATGTTTAACTTAACGCCCAAAGCCGCTGAAAGGGTAAATAAGTAAAGGGCAACAAAAAAGATTACTAAAATACTTCTAATGCAAAAATAGGTAGCGGCAAATCTGGGATAGTTTTTTCTTAAAGGGTCAATCCGTGGCAAAAAAATCATTAAAAGGTACATTCCCAAAGTTAAAAGAGGAAAAAACAAAACAGCAAAATTTTTACCGGCCCAGTCATCAACCTCTCTCTGGGCATTCCAATGCGTGGGAAGCTTCTCCGGCAGTGACGAGTAAAGCAAAGCGCCCGCCAAAAAGGCGATTATAATTAAACTAAGCGGTAAAATTTCTCTCTTTTTAAACATCTTCATAATCTTATGATTGTCTTAATAGTCTCTTTCTTTTAAGATTTTGTCAAACATATTCTTTTTTCTTTGGTTTTAATAAAAATCGCCATTTTCGACGAGACCAATAAATTCCAGCGTAATCAATGCCAATCCGCTTGGTAGAGATAATCTGAGAGGGCTTAACTTTGCCTCCTTTATTTTCCAGCCAAACCCTTTTGCTTTTTGTTAGGTCCTCGCCGTAAAATGACTTATCCAATTTTAAATAGCGGCAGAGTTTGCCCGGTCCCGAAGCTGTGTCTTTACTTTCCCCAAGTGTCTCCAATGCTCTTATCAAAACACACTCTGGCTTTCCCTTTCTACTGGTAGAAACATTCAACTGCCAATACATTCCATAAACCAAATAAATATAGATATGACCGCCGGCTGAATATTCGGCTTTATTGCGGAGAGTAATTTTTCCTCTAAAAGCATGCGAGGCCCTATCTTGAGGACCAATATATGCCTCGGTCTCTATAATTTTACCAACCAGTTTTTTCCTGCCCGTCTTTCTGACAATATATTTTCCCAATAAATCTTTGGCGACGGTTAAGGTTGGTCTGGTATAAAAAGCTCTCGTCAGTTTTTTGCTTTTCATCAAGACAGAAAATCTTAACTTATCGCTTTCTTTTTACTAAATACAAAAATGTAAAGGATTTCTAAAATAGCCAAGGTATTAATAACAAGCAATGCTATAAACCATCTCTTTTGGGTATTCCTTGCTGCTTTCCACAAAGCCCATCCTTTCCAGGGCAAAATCCAAGCAACTATTAAGAAAATGGCCCATTGATTTTCCACTAAGAGTTCCTCCATAGTTTTTATCTTATAATTTCATCTTATGTTTTTATCCAACCTTTTATTTTAACTTTCTCTAAAAATTAATTTTAGCAGCGCCTTTTCTTTTAATAATAATCTTTTCTTTTTCAATTTCAATTAAGGTTGAGGGTAAGCTGGAAAGTTTTCCTTCCCCGGTATAAAAATCAACATCCCCGGCAAAATATTCTTTGGCTTTTTTTATTGTTTCAGCCGACGGCAAACCTTCGGGGTTAGCGCTTGGAGCCGCCAAGGGACCTGTCTTTTTTAATAAACCCCTCAGCCATTCTTTTTTGGGTAAACGAAAAGCTAATTTTTTAGTACCCCTATAAAGATAAAAGAATTTTTCTGAAGGGCAAGGTAAAATAATGCTCACTTTGCCCGGCCAATTCTTTTTCAGCAATCCTTCCGTCTCTCTGCTGAGCTTAATTTTAAACAGCCCCAAATCCCTTTCTGAGCCAATAAGAATTATCATTGGCTTTCTTCGGCTTCTTTTTCTTAGCTTGTAAATTCTCTCAATTGCTGTTTTGGATAAAGCACTGCCCACTAATCCATAAATAGTGTCGGTTGGCAAAACGCCAACCCCTCCCTTTTTTAATATCTTTATTACCTCGGGATTAATTTTCATAAATCAAGCTTCAGTTTCATCAATTAATTCTATTTCCCCTGGTCTTTAATAAACATTTCAAAGGAGCGGTCATAAGTTTTTTCCGCCTCTTTTGAAAAACAGCAAGCCGGTAATTCATTGTTTGCCAAATGATACTTCAAACAATCACAGCACTTCCCTCTCTTGTCGCAGCCCGGATAGGTACAAGGGCAGTTTTTTAAATTTTCTTCAATTTTACACTCCATAATATTTTACTAAAAATCAACATTTTGTTTATGTTTGACAAAATAATTTTTCTTAAATTCTTTATTTAGTTTGGAATACCGTTAGGGGCTTCGGTTTGAAGTGCTTCAGGGTTTTCTTTAACCCTCAAAACCGGCGCCAAAAGAACTAAAAGATAACCCAGCCAAAGTGACCAGGAAGCAAAAATCTCTGAAATAAACCGCGCTGTTACCACCGCGTCCAAAACCAAACCAATTATCACCCAAATCAATCCATAGCCCAAAGCTAAAGCTATTTTGCTTGGTTTAACCACTCCTGCTAAAATAAAGGCGATTATTCCGGCAATAACAGCTATAATTACCTGCATCCAGATGAATTTGTAAACATCGTAAGCAATGAAGATGGAAACAGTAACAAACATCAAAATCCAAATAAGCACCCCAAAACCAATTAGTTTTTTCCAGTCCATAAATTTTATCTTTTAAATTTTATTATCTTCGACTTTTTATCCATTTTAGCAAAAAATCGCCTCCTTGTCCTGAGCGAAGCCGAAGGATTGGCGATTTTTATTTCAACATCAAACAGCCCGTCGTTTATTCCATAATTATTTATCTTTCAATAGATTAACTATATAATCTTTAGCTTTTAATTGCTCTCTGATGGTGTTTTCTATTTCTATCCCCATTATGGGAGAAAAATAATCAGCCGGGTATCTTTCTAAATAATCAAACTCCGATAAATCCTCCAGATAATGAGTGGTATATTTAAGCCCGTCTTTCGTTTCAAAAGGGGTTTTCCTGACAGGACCAACGTGATTACAGCCGCAGGGATATTTTTCTATGCTCTCAATATTATTTTTGTATATCTCCGGATGCAAAAGTCGGTTATTCTCCAAATGAGAAAGGTCTAAGCAAATTCCAGCGTAGTTTTTTATTTCTTCTTCGTCTAACAAGCCAAAAATGAGCTCAATGTAAATAACGTCCTTGTATTTCTCATAATTGTGGAATACGGGATTCTCGTGCTTGCTGTGAATGTTAAAAACCTCTGTTTTATAATTCTTAACCAGATAGTCCAATTCTTCAACTTTCATATCCCCCCTAAGATGAACAAGGGGAATTTTCTCAATTTTTGTTTTTTTGAGCAATTGGTAAAGCTCTTTTCTTTCCTCTGTGTCCAAACAAGTAGGAAAAAGACAAACCTCCTTTAATCCGAGGTTTTGCACTTCCTCAATCTTCTTTTTCCAATTTGAATTGGTAATAGTGGTAATTGAAGGAAAGATTTTCCTGTTTTTCCAAAAGTTGCTGTTATTTTCCATTTTTCAAAAACTTTCTTAATTTCTCCAAAGCAATTTTGCGCATTGAAATCTTATTTTTCTCTCCGGCTGTCATTTGGGCAAAAGTCCTTTTACAGCCTTTGGGAATAAAAATTATATCCCAGCCAAAGTTATTTTTGCCTTTTACTTTTCGGGAAATACTGCCTGAAATTTCACCAACAAACTTTCTGTATTTTTTGCCGTCAAAATATCCTATCACTGTTTTGGCTTTTGCCCGGCGGTTTTTATCTAATAATTTACAAAGGTTTCGGTAGCCAATTGCCTGCTTGAATAATTTAACCAACGCCCCCGGCAACCCGTTTAAAGCTTCAAAATATAAGCCGGTATCCTCAACAATAACTGATTTTTTAATTTTTGCAAATGCCTGCCTTGCTTTATGTTCAACCACCCTCTCAACTTCAAGTGCCTGAATTTCATCTAAATCCAGGTTAATGTGCCTTAACTTAAATCCCAGAATTTCCTCAAATTCTCTCAATTTCTCTTTATTGCTCGTTACCAAGTAAACTGCCATAAATTTATTATCTTGGACCTTTTCTTATTCTATCACTTCGACAAACTCAGTGTAAACAAAAAATCAATAATCCATTTGACAAAATATTTTCTGGGTTCTAGTATAAGAGAAGAAGTATTGCTCTTTTATTATTTTTAAACTTCAGTAAGGAGGCGAGAAAGAATGTCAAGGAATGGAGGACCTTATCGGCGATGCGAATGCAATGCCAAAACTTTTTCAAGCTCTTGGGATGATGGACAGTGTCCATACTGCGGCATAGCTAGTAACTTCTCTTTCAGTGAGCACGGAGAATTCGATAGAGCAGATACCGAAATAATCAAAAAGGTAAAACGGATATTTGGACTTCAATCATTTGACGAAGCCCATTCATTACTGGGATCTAACCGATTGAACAGAATACCCGTAGGGGAACGGAGGCAAATTATGGCTGTCATTAAGAAAGATATG
>CAYYIZ010000005.1:0-13756 GCA_964472105.1 uncultured Candidatus Saccharibacteria bacterium
TTCTAAAGAAAGCTGGCTTGAGGTGGTGGTTGGAAGATAAACGCCCTGAGCGTTTCTTATTTCGTAAACCATTGTTTCCATAACGTCTCTGACATTATTCAAAGTTTCTCTCATTGCCTGGGCTTTAATATTGGAATGAGTCGCCCAAACAATAAATGAAGTAAGCACCACAATAATAATAGAAAATACTGCGATATAAACCAAAATCTCAAACAAGGTAAACCCCCCACCACTTTTGCCAGAAAGTGATCTTCGAGGACTTTGCGAAACATTAAAGTGGTGGGGGGTAAATCCGGATTGTAATTTAAATTTCATACTCATTCCTGCCAATTAGTAAATAAAGTGATAATTTCTACTTGACGGGACTTTCCTCTCTCTTGCCAGGAAACGGTCGCTGTCACTTTTTTGCTGTTCTCGTCAAGAGTTCCCCCACCAGCAATAATGTCATCATTTGAGTCGCGCCAGACGTCGTTAAAAACAATTTGCTGGGTGAAGCCATCGGTTGTTCTTTCTCCAGCAGCTAAACTCCACTTTTGCGGCGAACCGTTTCTTTCCAAATGATAAGGCGTAAAAACAGCCAGCGTCCCCAAACCATTATCCTGCCAGCTTGTTCCGTCCCTAAAATTTCTCACTCCTTCAACAAGTTCTTGAGCCATAAAATTTGCTTGACTGACCTTTTTTTCCTCTCCGGAAATCCTTAAAGAAAAACTGAACATTCCCAAAAGGTAAACCAAGCCAGTAGTAATAATGGCAATCACTATTAAAAGTTCAATTAAACCCATTCCCTTTGAATTCTGAGTTTTATTTACTGCCATAGAGGAGAGGAAACATAGATTGAATTTCCTTGACTGGTTAAACCATCGGCTTGGTATCTTATCAGGGTTGGACTTTGGCTCGGATAAGCCGGGTCGCCATCAATATCTATATCCAAAGATTTACTGTTATATCTTTTATCGCGGTGAATACAAAATTGACTGTCGGGACTGTTTAATCGATGGGTCTGAATTTTTAATTTCTGGATTTCTCCTTCAACTTCAATTTCTCCCTGCCAATTAATCTGATTCTCTTTCAGGTTATCGGCAATTATAATTTCTTTCGTAACCCCGCCTTCAAAAGATAAAATCAACTTCTCGGTTGAGGTAGAAATCTGCCGGCTGTAATTAAAATGGACATGGCGGGAATCTTTTAACCGTTCTTCATCTGAAACCGAAGAAGTGCTTAAACCAACATAACCGGCTCTAGCAACATAAATTGTCCTGAGCTTGGTTGGTTGATTTTTTATCCTTAGAGAAATCTTTCCAAATTGCGACGTTTCACCGGTTAATCGATTGAAAACCACTTCCTGCCCTCCTTGAAAATCTATTTCGGAAAATTCAATTGTTTTGGAAATCTTGGAGATTTCATCAGAAGAGGTGGTTCTTAAAGAAAAATTCTCTCCCTTAAACAAAATATACTGGTGAGAACCGGTTGAAGTGGTAAAATAAACTCCCCATTGAGCCGCTTCCTCTGCCCCCAATGTTTTAGCTTGAGCTAATCTCAAGGTATTGATAATTTCTCTGACAGTTGAGTTAAAGTCTGATTCTTTTTGGAAATTATAAATGGCCGAGATAGCAAAAGAACTTAAAATGATTAAAATCCCGATAACCACTAATAATTCAATTAAAGATATTCCTTTACAATTAAACATTTATCTATAAAGAAGCGCGAGAGCGCTTGCTGAAGGGAGCATCTCGCAGCCAGACGCCAGATAAAGATTGTATTTTATGAAAAGCTTGTAAAGTCTGGCGAGAGAAGCCGCAGCTGGGAATAAATCTTGTTTTGCTGTCGTCAGCTGACGGCGGGCTCCCTGAGGTAAGTCGCCCGAGCGCTAAATATTACATTCCCCCCATTACGCTAAATATCGGCTGCATCATTGAAATAGCGAAAATTCCCACTATTCCCCCAACAATCATAATTAAAATCGGCTCAATGACTGCCGACAATCTCTGGGTGGCTTCGGTTACTTCTTCTTCGTAAAAATCAGCCAGTTTTTCTAAAACCTCGGAGGTCTGGCCAGTCTCTTCTCCAACCTCCATCATCTGCAAGACGGCTGGCGAATAAAGATTTTCATAAGGTTGGAGCGCTTGAGAGATTTTTTGTCCCTTTTCAACAATTTCAGCCGCTTCTTTTAAGGACTTTTTGAAATAGAAATTGGTTAAAGCTCCGGCTGCCACCTCCAAAGAACGGACAATCGGCACCCCCGCCCCCAGAAGAGAACTTAACGTTCTCAAAGCTAAGGCAGAATTGGTCTGTTTGGTGATTTTGGAAATAATAGGGAGCTTTAAAACCAATTTTGATTTAAATTTTCCGGCCCCTTTCATTCTTAAAACTAAAATTGAAACAAAAACTAAGCCAAGAAGAAGAAAAACGGCAATCGGCCATTTTTTCACTAAAAAGTCGCCGAAAGAGAGAATCAAGCGAGTGGTAAAAGGGAGTTCAACATTTAATTCTTCAAAGGTGGCCTTGAGCTTGGGAACGGCAAAAACCATCATCAATATTCCAATACCGAAAGTCATACACAAAACAATTATCGGGTAAACCATTGCTGTTTTAATTTTTGATTTTAAACTATGCTCTCTTTCCATTTGCCTGCTTAAAATCCGCAGGCTGTCTTCCAGCTTTCCGGTTTCCTCTCCCATTTTTAAAGTTTCCTGATATAAAGTTGAGAAAATCTCAGGATAAGAACCCAAAGATTCAGAAAGTCCCTCTCCTTTAATTATTCTCCGAGAAATCTCGCTTAAAGCTTTTTTGAATTTTTTGTTTTTAGTTTGACCTGCTAAAATATCAAAAGCTCTCGGTAAAGGAGTTCCGGTTTTTATCATCACTTCAAGGTTTCTGGTAAAAAACAATCTCTCTTGCAAAGGAATTCCGATAAACTTTTCAAAAAACCTTATAATTCCGCTGTTAAATTTTTTACCCTTGCTTGTTGTTTCCCTCTGGACTTCAGCTGAAATCAAAAAGTATCCTTTTTTACGAATACTTCTGGCTAACTGGGAGGGGTTTCCCGCCTCCAAGGTTCCTGATATTTCTTTTCCTTTTAGGTTTTTTGCTTTATAAAAATAGTTTGGCATTTATTTTGTTGACAGCTCAACGAAAAACAGAGAACAGTTCTCTGTTTTTAGTCGGTAATTACCCGCAGAACTTCTTCAATTGTGGTAAGGCCCTGGCTGGCTTTAACAAAGCCGTCTTCCACCATCAATCTCATGCCTTCAGTTTGGGCTCTTTCTTGAATTTTAGCCGCCGTTTCTCCCTTGTTTATCAATTCTTTTATGGTTTGGCTAACCCTTAAAACCTCATAAATTCCTACCCTCCCTTTGTAGCCCTCGGGAGCTTCTTTTGATGGCTTGGGCCGAAAGAATTTAATGTCTCCAATTCCTTTTTTGCCCTTTAAGATGCCTTCTTCTCTGAGAACCTGTTCAATTTTCTTTAAATCGCAATATTTAGACAGATTTTTTAATTGAGAAGTTTTTAAGGTGTATCTTTCTTTTTCCCCGGCTAACCTTCTGACTAATCTTTGGGCCAAAACAAGATTCAACGTAGAGGAAAGTAAAAACGGCTCAACCTTCATTTCAATCAATCGCGGTAAAGCGCCCGCCGCCGAATTGGTATGCAAAGTTGAAAGAACAAGATGGCCGGTTAAAGCAGCGTTAATAGCCAAAGCGGCGGTTTCTACGTCTCTGATTTCACCCACCATAATAATGTCCGGGTCTTGTCTTAAAAGAGAGCGAAGTCCCGTGGCAAACGTTAAACCAATTTTTGACTTAACCTGGGTCTGGTTGACTCTCGGCATTCGGTATTCTACCGGGTCCTCCACAGTAGAGATATTTACCCCCGGATTATTTAAAATTTCCATCATTGAATACAATGTGGTGGTTTTGCCGCAGCCGGTAGGACCGGTAACCAAAATCATGCCGACCGGCCTTCTTAGGGCTTCCTGAGCCCTCTCCAACGCTTCTCCCTTCAAACCCAAACCCTCTAAGGAATAGCCCTTGGCCGTTTCCGGCAAGAGACGAAGCACTGTTTTTTCTCCGTTAAAAACCGGTAAAATTGAAACTCGCACGGAATATTTATAAGCTTCCGTTTCTATTTTAAAACGTCCGTCTTGAGGAAGACGGTGCTCATCTAATTTTAAACTGCTCAAAACCTTAATCCTGGCAACAATTCCTGACTTGGTTTGCAGGGGCAAAGTCATCGCATCCCTTAAAATTCCATCAATCCTGTATCTAACTTGAACCTCTTTCTCGCTTGGTTCAATGTGGATATCCGAAGCTCTCTGTAAAATAGCGTGCTTCAATAAAGTTTCAACAATTCTTATTATCGGAAGCTCCTGAGCTTGTTTCTCTAATTCTTTCCTCTCTTCCACTGCTTCCGCAGCCGGAACTTTCTTTACTTCCCCTGCCTCTTTTTTAATAATTTCCCCAAATTCCGTTTCCAAGCTTTCTTGATATTGAGAGAGAAGGTTTTTAATGCCCTGGGGGGTAGTTAATCTTGGTAAAATTTTTAAATCAGCTTTCTTTTTAATAAACTCAATTGTTTTCAAATCTTCCGGGTCAAGCATCGCCACCTCCAAATTCTTGCCTTTCTTTCTAAAACTGACAATATTATGACTCCTGGCAATGGGCTCTGGAATAATCCTTAAAACATTGGGGAGGACGGTTTCTTTTTCTAAATTAACAAAAGGGATTCCTAAAATGTATGCTTCCAATCTTATTAAATCCTCGTGAGAAATTAATTTTTCAGAAATTAAAATGTCCTCAATTTTTTTGCCTCTTTTTTGAGCTTTCTGGAGCGCCCTATCAAACCGATCCTCTTTAACTAGCCAGGCATCTATCATAAAAGCTTTTAATTGTTGGGGCTCAACTCTCATAATATTAAATCCAAATGACAAAATCCAAATGTCGAATGAAACTCAAAATCCAAAAACTTTTTGACATTTGGGTTTTCGGTTTGACATTTGAGCTTTAGGTTTTAGGATTACTCTCCGAGGACTTTCTTCACCTTCTCCACCACTTCTTTTAAGGTGTAGTTTGCTTTGACTAAATAGGTTTTAGCTCCAAGCTCCAAAGCCATCTCAATATCCTGCATTCTTTCCAGATTAGTCAAAATGATAACCGGAATATCTTTTGTTTCCTCGCCCCCAACCAAGGCCTTAAGAACATCAAAGCCATCCATCTTTGGCAGGATAAGGTCAAGCAGTATCAAGTCGGGAGATTGAGTTTTAGCCAGATTCAAGCCGGTTTCCCCATTTAAGGCGCTAACCACCTCATAACCTTCTTTTCTCAGGGTGTCGCCCAGAGTTTTCTGGAGAGCTGATTCGTCCTCAACAAACAATATTTTTTTCATATTTTTTATTGGTTCACTAAAAGGGAAGGGTGAACCAAAAAGTCGAACCTTTGTTTTCTTGGGAAGAAAAGCCGATTTTCCCTCCCATGAGCTCCAATACTTTTTTTGCGATATGGAGCCCCAATCCCGAACCACCAGTTTGATATTTTAAAACATTTTTTGAACGGAAAAATTTCTGAAAAATATATTTTTGTTCCTCCTCGGGAATACCCACCCCGCTATCTTTAATCTCAAAGTAAACTTTTTTTAGCTTCTTGGAAATTCTAATCTTAATCTCTCCCCCATTTTTAATGTAGCGAACAGCATTGTCCAAAAGATTTTCAATAATCTGTTCCACCCATAAAGGGTCGCCAATTACCTCCGGCACATTCCTTTCGGCTTGGATTTCAATCTCAAGCTTTGACGCCTCAATAAATGGTTTAAATTTCCCAATTAATTCTTTGGTTGTTTTCTCTAAAGAAACTTTTGTTTTTTTTAGGGGTATTCTGCCGGTTTCTATCCGGGAAACGGTTAACAGATTGTTTATTAAATCGCCCATTCTTTTGATGTTCTCCTCTAAAATGCTGAAATATTCAAATTTCTTATCTTGAGCATCTTTTGGCTTCTCCGGCATTAAAACTTCCAACGCATATTTAAGGTTGGTCAGAGGAGAACGCAACTGATGAGAAACAACGCTGATAAATTCTGTTTTCATCCGGGAAGCTTCAGCCACCCTTTCAAAACTGTTGGTTATGATAAAGTCAATAATCAGTAAAATTCCTCCGATAAAAAGGACGACCAAACTAACTATTGAAGGATCGCCGATTCTTAAGGTGGCTACAAAATAGGCGGTGACGATTGCCCCGATAATAATTATTCCCATTAAAAGAAAAAGGAATTGGGGGCATTGCCACAAAGGAATGTCGTATTCTTTGCACTTAGCTAAGGGACCCCAAAGACTGAAAAATTTTTTATTTTTCCCTGCCATATTCTCGTCTTAGTTAATCTTAGTATATTGTAGCATAAAAAATATTTGCAAGATAGAGAGTTGATTTAGCAATTAAAATCGGTTAAAATAAGTTAGTTTACCTGCGGGGTATAGTGTAACGGCAGCACGAGTCCTTTGGGAGGATTTAGTCCCAGTTCGAATCTGGGTACCCCGAACGCGGGTGTGGTATAGTGGCTATTACCCGACTTTTCCAAAGTCGTGACGAGGGTTCGATTCCCTTCACCCGCTCACAAATCTCTAAAACAAAACCCGCCCTTTAAGGGACGGGGTTTTGTTTTCTATAAGATTTTTCTTACTTAACAGCGTCTTTTAATCCTTTGCCTGCTTTAAATCTTGGAACTTTCTTGGCCGGGATTTTCAGAGTGGCGCCGGTTTGAGGATTGCGGCCGATTCTGGCTTTTCTTCTGGAAACCACAAAAGTCCCAAAGCCGGTCAAAACCACGTCTTTGCCTGCTTTCAAGTTTTTTGCGATATCATCTAAAATTGCGTTTAAACAATCGGCGGCGCACTTTTTTGAACAATCTGTAGCATTGGCTATTACTTGAGCTAAATCTTCTTTAGTTATTTTTGCCATCTTTTTGTAGAAAATTACTTAGAGCACTCGACCTTTTTCAGTCTATATAATAATTATACTGCTTCTTTCAATGTAAACAAGCCAACAGGCATTATCTAGCATATTCAATAATTCTTGTCTCTCGGATAAGATTCACTTTTATTTCTCCGGGGTAGTTAAGTTCGTCTTGAATTTTACCGGCAATGTCTCTGGCTAATTTATAGGCCTCAAGGTCACCAATCTCTTCCGGTCGGACAAAAACCCTGATTTCTCTGCCCGCCTGAATAGCATAGGCCTTATTCACTCCCGAGAAAGCCAAAGCGATGTCCTCTAACTCTTTGAGACGCTGGAGATAATTTTCAACTGTGTCTTTTCTTGCTCCCGGCCTAGCCCCTGAAATCTGGTCGGCTGCTTTTACCAAAACTGCTTCAATGCTTTCCGCCTCATAATCTTCGTGGTGGGCTTTCATTGCCGTAATTACTTCTTCCGGTTCTTCAAGCTTTTCTAAAATTTTTATTCCAATATCAACGTGGGAACCCTGAATTTGATGGTCAACTGCTTTGCCGATATCGTGCAAAAGTCCGGCTCTTCTGGCTATTTTGGGGTCGGCCCCCACTTCTTCAGCTAAGGTGGCTGCTAAATGGGCCACCTCAATTGAGTGCAAAAGAACATTTTGGCCATAACTTGTTCTAAAATACAATCTTCCTAAAAGTTCTACAATTTTGGGAGGTAAGCCAATAATTCCCGTGTCATAAACCGCTTTTTCTCCAAATTCCTTTATCTGGGTCTTAACTTCTTCCTGGGCTTTCTCTACCTGCTCTTCAATGCGGGCCGGCTGAATTCTGCCGTCTTGAATTAACCTCTCTAAAGCAACTTTGGCAACATGGCGCCTGGTGGGATTGAAACCGGAGATAATTACGGCTTCGGGCGTTTCGTCAACTATAACCTCAACCCCGGTTAATTTCTCAAAGGCCTTAATATTTCTTCCTTCTTTGCCAATAATCCTTCCCTTTATTTCATCCGAAGGCAAAGCTAAAGTTGTTGTCGTTATTTCTTGAGCCTGACTTAAGGCGTATTTCTGCAAAGCAGTGGCAATCATTTCTTTAGCCCGGTCCTTGAATTTTTCTTCTCCTTCCTCCTTTAATTTCCGCATCCTTTCCATTATTTCTATTTCGTGCTTTCCCTCAACGCTTTTCAAAAGCTCCTCCTTTGCTTCTTTTTCAGAAAGACGGCCAACTCTCTCTAAGTTCTTCTGGGCTTCTTCGCCTAACTTGTCCACTTTCTCTTTCAGTTCCCTAAGTTTTTTTACTTTGCCTTCAAATTCTTTTTCTTTTTCCTCAAAAGAAGACAATTTTTCATCCAGGGCGCGCTCTCTTCTAAAAAGCAATTTTTCTGTGTGCAAAAGCTCTTTTCTTCGTCCCTCGGTTTCTTTTTGGGTTTCAGAAACTATTTTAGTGGCTTTTTCTCGCGCCTGAGAAAAAATCTCCTCGGTTTCTTGCTTAGCTTGGAGTATTTTCTTTTGAAGTTTCGCCTCTATTGTTCCTTTTTTCTTTTTGGCAATTGACTGACGGGCGTAATATCCTAAAATTGCCCCTAAGGCCAAGCAAACAATGCCTATAAAAAGTAGGGTTATTTGATACATAATTTAAATTGAAATATTGGTAATTCATAAATTTGATACTTTTTTTGGGTATCAAGGTTATCCACCAAATTTCGCGATTAATTAACCTATTTTGAGTTTAACAAAAAAAATCCCTCAAGTCAATGGGGAAAGGAAAAACACCCAATTAATCCAACTATGTACCGGAGGTACCAGAAATCCTCCCTACGGCTCTACTTCTTTCCATTCAGGAAGAGGTATGGCGACGTTGAAGGGATAGGATTTGGGGCAGGTTCCAATATCATCGGTTATCTGGAGGGTAATGGTGTAAGAACCTGAATCAGCGAACTTTACCCGGGGATTCTCGGTGGTCGGTGAGCTGCCAGTGGCAAACTCAGCTTCTGCGGGAAAAGTCCAGAGAAAGGTCTTTCCCGAGCAAGAAGGTGAAGGAATGGGGCCGGCGGTAGTGTAGCAGGTGCTGTTGTCTTCAGGACAGGTGCCTGCCTCTTGGGTTGAGCAGAACTGGATAATCTCTTCTTCGCTTGGGGATAAGGGTGTCCAGTTGAAATCAGGGTCGGGATAAGCGTGGAGAGGGGTGTTAAAGGATGGGCCTTGAGTCCAGTTGGAAGGGATATCATAGTTGTCCCAAACCTTTAATCTCCAATAGTAGGTATTGTTGTAAGAAAGTCCTCCTATCGGGGCATAAGATTCTGAAGCTGAGGAAACCTTGTTAGAATCTATTTCAGGTGAGGAAAAGTTGGAGTTGTTGTCTGCCTGGACCCGGTAAGCTCCCTGGGTGTCCCCCGGGTCAGGGTCAGTGAAGGTCCAGGAGAAAATGGGACGCAGAGCAATTGTGCAGTAATCTCCCTGAACAACCGAAAGGTCGGTGGGCACTGGGGGTGTATTTTCTACTGTGATAGTAAGGTTGTCGGTTACTGTGCCTCCCCCTCCAGTACAGGTAGCGGTATAAGTAAAATCTCCCGGGTCCCCTCCGCCGGGCCAAACGGTATAATTATAATTTCCGTCATTAAGACTTTTATCAGAAATCACTCCGGGGGTAATAGAGCAAATGGCGAAACTATCTGGACTGTTATTAACCTTAAGGGTCAAAACAGATGACTCTCCTTGATAAATAGTAGTTGGTGAAGCGGTGAATTCAATGCAGGTTTCGCAGTCAATCTGAAATTGAGCAAAGATAAACTGCCTAACCAGTATTCCCGTTGTTAGTAAAAGAGTTATCAGGAGTAAGATGAAAAATTTTTTATTCTTCATTCTTATTGAATTATACCATAGCCACAAACAATACTGCAAATTACTTTAGCAAGGGCTGGATTATTGCTCCCTTTAATAAAATTGTAACAATAAGTCCGACAAGCATCCAGATGGCAAAAGGAGAAGGAGTATAAACTTCCAATACTGCCATTTTTATCTTCTTTGCCAGTTTTTTTAATGGAGCTATTTGTTCTTTGTTCAGTCCGTCAGGACAAATTTTACCAATGGATTCTTTGAAGAGCTTTTTATCTTCTCCCCTTAATTTATTGATTATCTCTTCTGTCAGACGCATACCCTCCTTTAGCTCTTCTGGTTTTACTTTCTGGATTTCTTTTTTCTTGAGATACCAGTCAAACATTTTTCTGAAAGCAAATGCGCCAAAAACAATTATTGAAGTGGTGCCGAGCATAGGTTTTATCGCGGCAATCGGCGACTGTCCCAGAGAAATCCATTTATATAAAAGCCAAAAGAGAAGAATCGCCGCTATGACATAGAAAATTTTCTTAATTTTCTGCAAAAATCTCATCAAAAGAATAAAAGCTCCCAGAATAACAATAAACAAAGTCCATCTCTCAAGTCCTAAAACAACGGTAAAAAAATAGGTGAAGCTTTTTCCGGCTTGACTTCTAAAGAGAATCCCAAAGAAACTAACAATGACAAAAAAGATAACAATGATGCCAAGAATTTCTTTAATAATTGAAAGGGTTTTTTGCTTTAATTCTTTCCTTGGAACAACTCTCTTCTTCTCCTTTAAGCTTGTCTTTTTTCTTGTAAAAATCCATTGAACAAAAGTGTAAATAAGAGTTATTAAAAATATTCCCAAAGCAACGGTAAAAATATTCAAAAGCAGGGCAAAGGAAGGAAAATAACTGAGATATGTTTTAGAGTAAAATTTTAAAGGAAGCAAGAAAGCGAATAAAGTGAAAAGTTTGGCATCGCCGGCTGACCAAACATTCCAATGCCACATTAAAAATCCCACTGCAAAAGCTAAAACGGCGTTCAGACCAACGTCTCCCAGATAAGAAAGTTTTAAAACTAATACGGAGTGAGAACCAATTTTAAAGTATCCCATTAACCAAAAAAAGAAATTCCAGAGAATAAATAAACCAAATATTGTCAATCCCCACAAGAAGCCGATCTTTATCCATTTGTTCCTAATTTTACCGTATTTAAAATCCTGCCAGCCAGCAATAAAAGCAATTCCAAAAAGAGGAACCAAAAAGAGATAATCGGAGAAAAGAATTTTACTTATTGAGTACATTCTGGATTGGCTGATAGGGGTTACCTGTTTCTTTAATAATATATTTCTTTCTAATCGGCTTAAATTCGGTTTTACCTACTCTCTTAAGATAATCTTTATGGATACCCAAACAATATTTCCTGTAGAGACAATTCTTACAGCCAGCAGCAAAAGTCACCTCGTAGTCAGGCAGTGTTCTCCAAGTGTATTTCCAAAGAGAGGGTTCAATTGTGCAAAGAGGGAAGTGATAAAAGCGAAATTCTTTGAATTTATCAATCCACCTGGCTATTTTGGGTATAAATTTTCGGAATTCGGTGTGAGTCAGTCCGACAATTTCAAAGTTTTTTCCTGCCTGACCTTCCATTTCCATAAAAATAATTACCACCCGGTTAACCTCAGGGAAGTTTTTCTTTATCAACCGCAATATCTTTTCAGCATATTGATAAGTAAGTTTGGTAATAATAATCCTTAGTTCAAGTTCGTGAAGACCGAGTTCCTTATATCTTAGGATATTTTCTATTCCTTTTAGGGTTTGATTAAAACTTCCTCTGGTTCTGGTAATAGCATCGTGGGTTTTTGAATTAAATCCGTGCAGAGAAGTATAGATATTTATCCTCTTAAAGCCTAAAACTTTTTTAGTGAAAGACGGATAATAAAATCTTCTGCCGTTAGTATCCAGTTCTATAATCACCGGGGGAAATTTCTTTCTAACAAAAGCTAGGATTTTAAAAAAATCAGGATGAATGGTTGGTTCTCCCCCGGTTAAGATAACTTTGTCATCAATCAGTTTGCCATTCTTGTCAAAAATTTTCATCTTGCTAATTCTTGCTTTCAGCTGGCCGAAACTATAATCCTTATAGGGATCTTTAGTTTGAAAACCAGAGGGATTAGTACACATTATGCATTTACTGTTGCATTTATTCCAAATACAAATTACCGGCATATTTTTATCTTACTGTTCAATATCAAAAATAATCTCTCTTTCATCTTTGAGTTCTCCAATTGTTGCTTCTCCTACGTTGTAGAATTTTGCTTCCTCTTTTAATTCTCGCTGGGCTCGAGTTTTCGCCTCTTCCATATCAGAGCCCTTAACATAACCCAACACTTCATTGTGTTCCTGGCTTCGGTAAATAACTACGTAATTTTTTAACGACGTTTTAGCCATATTTTTGTTTGCTTTTTTAATCATTTTATTGCTTTTAATTCTTTGTCGCCATAGCGAGCTAAATACTCTTTCCAAATCCCTTCGCATTTATCATAGAGTCGGCACCCTTTGCATCTTTTAGTTTTTGCTCGACCAACTACTTTGCGTGAACCTTCAACATCAAAATTCTTAAAATCAGGGGCTAAATGCTCGGTGTGGAAAATTTCTACCTCTTTCAGCTCGCTTACCTGGTCTAAATAATCAGTAAAGTAACAAAGGGGAACATAGCGGATAGCCCAGTGGGGAATTTTATGCTTTTTTCCAATGTCTAAGCATTTGTGGATATAAAGAGCGGCTTCGGAAATTTTAGGGACGAACTTATAAAAATTATCATGGGCTGCCCCATAAGAAGGATCAACAAAGATGAATTCTGAATTTCTAATCCCTAAATCATAGATTAATTGCCCAATCTTAGCAATGTTCTTATAATTCTGTTTAACAATGGTGGTATTGGAGCCAATATTTTTTAATCCGACCTTTCTTACGTTCTCTATTCCCTTTTTTAATTGGCTGAAACTGCCCTTTACTTGAGTCAAGAAATCGTGGAGTTGAGCTGTATGTCCATGAATAGAAAAGACCAAACTATTTAAGCCGGCCTCAACTATTTTTTTAGCAAAGTTCCGATAAGAATACATTCTGCCATTGGTAGACATCATTATTGTTTCAAATCCCAATTCTTTGGCAAATTTTATTAACTCAATAATATCCGGCCTGATGCTCATCTCCCCGCCAACCAATTCTAAATAACTTGTCCCCGAGTTTTTGGCCTCAATCATTTCTTTCTTTATCTGCAGGGTTGTTTTTTCAGGAATACTGTTTCTTTTATTAATATTAAGACAAAACTGACAATTATTATTGCAGCGATAACCAGGGATGATAACGGTTTTTTTGATTTTAGGCATAACAATTAACTTTTATTTACTAAAGTTTAAATTCGCCTGTTCCATACAAATCTATATAACTCTTCAGTACTCCGTCACATTTGGACTCGTAGGGACAATTCTGGCAAAGAGGGATTCTTATTTTATCAGGATTTTTTTCCAAGCAGGGAAAGAAATAGTCTCGCCACTCTTTGGGAAGAGAGCAGGGCAAAAACTCTACCAATAAGAACTTAAGAGAAGGGCTGTTTTTGTAATCTTTCAAAACATTTACCACAAAGTAACCAAGTTGGCTCATTCTCATTATAATCTTTTTATTGCGGGAGCGTTTGGAAAGAGGGGCGGCATTAAGAATGTTTATTTCTTTTACCCCCAAACTACTGACCAGTTTTATCATCTTGGGAAGTTCAAGATAGTTTATTTTATTTAAGAGCAGATTAACAATTAGGCTAAAACTTTTGTCTTTTAATTCTATAACATTTTTTATTCCTTTAACAGTTTGAAGAAAACTTCCCTTGGCTTGGGTTTGACGGTCGTGCATTTGAGGGGTTGCCCCGTTAAGAGAGATAACTATTTGATTAATGCCTACTTCTAATACTTTTTTAGCAAAATTTTTATAGCTAAGTAATCGCCCGTTGG
>CAYYIZ010000006.1:0-11736 GCA_964472105.1 uncultured Candidatus Saccharibacteria bacterium
AGATAGAGTAAGTTTTTGGCAAAAATTATGGGAAAAAATAAAAAAATAATTTACCCCCCACCTTTTTCATCAAAAAAAAGCAGGGGATCCAAAAAATCCCATAATAAAAGGTGGGGGGTTTATCTTGATTATGCGGCAACCACTCCAATTGACGAAAGGGTGTTGGGAGAAATGCTGCCCTATCTGAAAAATGAGTATGGCAATCCATCCTCAATTTATAGTTTGGGACAGCGAGCCCAAACGGCCTGTGATAAAGCTCGCGCCAAGCTGGCAGATTTTTTAAATTGTTCTCCATCAGAAATTGTTTTTACCGGAGGCGCCACCGAAGCCAATAATCTGGCAATCTTTGGCATAATTCGGGCTTGCCAAAATAAAGGAATAAAACCCCATATTATTACAACAGAAATTGAGCATCACGCCGTGTTGGAATCCTGTCAAGTATTGGAAAAAGAGGGAGTGGAAATTACTTATTTGCCCCCAAGCCGGGAAGGATTAATCGGGGTTGGTGACGTTGAAAAAGCCATCAAGGAAAATACGGCTTTGGTTTCAATAATGCATGCCAACAATGAAATCGGAACAATTCAACCAATCGCAGAAATCGGCAGACTTCTCCGTAAGATAAATAGCGACAACACGAGCACCTCTCTTAGTCAGGGTAAGACTTATTTTCACACAGATGCTGTCCAAGCAGTAAATTATCTTAATTGCAATGTTAAGGATTTGGGCGTTGACCTTTTAGCTTTATCGGCTCACAAAATTTACGGGCCAAAGGGAGTTGGCGCTTTGTATGTTAAAGAAAAAACCTCTCTTTTGCCGATAATTTATGGTGGAGGTCAGGAGGAGGGGATAAGATCAGGAACTGAAAATGTGGCTGGAATTGTCGGGCTTGGGGCGGCCATAGAGGAAATTAAAAACAAAAAATTAAAAGTTAAAAATTTGAAGAAACTAAGAGATAAGCTAATTGATGGTGTTTTGAAAAATATCCCTGAGTCAAAACTAAATGGCTCGCCGAAACAGCGGCTTCCCAACAATGCCAACTTTACTATTCGGGGAGCCGAGGGAGAAAGTATGGTTATTAGTTTAGACGGAGCAGGGATTGCCGCCTCAACCGGTTCTGCTTGTTCTTCAAGAAGCTTGAAACCCTCTCATGTTCTCCGAGCCCTGGGACTTTCCCAAGAACAAGCTCATTGTTCTTTAAGGTTGACTCTGGGAAGATACACCAGTTTGCGGGAAATAAACCAGGTTTTAAGGGCCTTACCGCCAATTGTCACTCGACTTCGAGAGATTTCCGGTATTAAATAAAAAATTATCCATGGCGCTTAAATATTCAAAAAAAGTAATTGAACATTTTTTACATCCCAAACATTGGGGCAAGATGAAATATGCCAGCGGTATCGGCAATACCGTAAATTTAGCTTGCGGCGATATAATGAAAATCTATATTAAGGTTGATGAGAAAAAAAGGGAAAAATATATTGAAGATTTAAAATTTGAAACCCTTGGTTGCGGAGCCGCCATCGCCGCCTCGGATATGATTTGCGATTTGGTAAAAGGCAAAACTTTAAAAGAAGCCAAAAAAATCGGCTTCAAAGATATTGCCAATGAATTGGACTCGTTGCCTATTCAAAAAATTCACTGCGCTCGTTTAGCCGAAACCGCTCTGAATTTGGCAATTAAAGACTATGAGAAAAGGAAGAAATAAGAAGGTGGTGATTGCTATGTCGGGGGGAGTGGATAGTTCGGTGGCGGCAGCTCTTTTAAAAGATTCTCACTTTGATTTGGTTGGAGTTTTTTTGCGGCTTTGTCCCTCTCGTGGTTCCGAAATGAGAGCTCGCCGGGTTGCCAAGGTTCTTGGCATTCCTTTCCGCGTTTTGAATTTTGAGAAGGAATTTAAAAAGAAGGTGGTTGATTATTTTTTGAGAGAATGTAAAAAAGGCAGGACTCCCAATCCTTGTGTTGTTTGTAACAAACAGATTAAGTTCGGGCTTTTGTTGGAAAAAGCCCTGGGCTTAAAAGGAGATTTTGTGGCTACCGGACACTACGCCCGAAAGAGAGAAACAAAAGATAAAACAAAGAGAGCAAAATACAAATTGTTGAGAGCGGAAGACAAAAAGAAAGACCAGTCATATTTTCTCTGGCAATTAAACCAAAGGCAATTGAAACATATTTTGTTTCCAGTGGGGGACCATACTAAGAGACGGGCCAGGGCGTTGGCAAAGAAGTTTAAGTTGCCAGTTTTAAACATTCCTGAATCACAAGAAATTTGCTTTGTTCGAACCACCATAAATGATTTTCTTTCTCACTATCTTAAAACAAAACCGGGCCCCATAGTAGAGCAAGCTCACTACGGGGCAAGTAAAATTGTCGGACAACACCAAGGATTGCACTTCTATACCATTGGTCAAAGAAAGGGGATAGGAATTTCTGGAGGTCCCTGGTATGTTTCAGGCAAAGATTTGAAAAGAAATGCTTTAATCGTAAGCAAAAACGAGAAAGACCTGACAAAAAAAGAATTGGTTGCTGAAAAAGTAAATTGGATTTCCGGTGAAAGTCCTAAACTGCCCTCAAAAGTAAAAGTAAAAATAAGATATAAATCGCCTCTGGTCGGAGCAACCATCACTAAAAAATTAAAGGGTAAAAAATATGAAGTAGTTTTTAGCAAGCCCCAAAGGGCAATTACTCCCGGCCAGTCAGTAGTTTTTTACTATGGCCAAGAGGTTTTGGGCGGAGGAATAATTGTTTAAAATTATGAAATGGGATTTTGTCATTTGTCACTATGCTGAAATAGGGTTGAAAGGAAAAAATAGAAAATTTTTTGAAGAGAAACTAATTGAAAACGTCAAACGGGCTTTACCGGCTCGGTGTTTTGAATCCGTCAAAAGAATTTCAGGAAGGATATTGGTTAAACTGACCGATAAGGGAAAAGAAAAAGAAAAGGAGATTAAAGATTTATTAAAAAATGTTTTTGGGATGGCTCATTTTTCCTTTGCTGTAAGCTGTTCCCAGAAGATTGAAACAATAAAGGAAAAAGCAGTTGAACTTTTAAAGAGTAAAAAATTTAAAAGTTTCCGCATTAAAACCCAGCGGGGAAAAAAAGATTTCCCTTTAAATTCCCAGCAAATCAATGAGAGGGTCGGCGAGTATGTATTGACAAAATTCCAAACTCGGGTTGATTTATCAAAACCTGACGCAACTTGTTTTATTGAGATTGTTGAAAATTATGCTTTCTTGTATTTAGAAAAAATTAAAGGGCAAGGTGGATTGCCGGTGGGGGTGAGCGGAAGGGCAATTAGCTTGTTGTCCGGCGGCATTGATTCGCCGGTGGCCAGTTTTTATGGAATGAGGAGAGGAATTAAAATAATTTTTTTGCATTTCACAAGTTATCCGTTTAGTAAGCAAGGTTCTATTGAAAAAGTCAAGAAGATTGTTAAAATTTTAAACAAATTTCAGTTTCAATCAAAAATCTACATAGTTCCTTTTACTGAAATCCAAAAAGAAATTTTACTTAAAACTAAAGCTAAGTTACGCGTTGTTTTGTACCGGCGATTTATGTTCAAGATTGCTGGAGTTTTGGCTAAAAAAGAAAAAGTCAAAGCTTTAATTACCGGGGAGAATTTGGGTCAAGTGGCTTCTCAAACCTTAGAGAACATCGGAGCGATTGAGGAGGCAATAAAATTGCTGGTTTTAAGGCCGTTGATAGGCCTGGACAAAGAAGATATAATAAAAGAAGCAAAAGAAATAGGAACGTTTGATGTTTCAATTCTGCCTGCTCAAGATTGCTGCTCTCGCTTTTTGCCGAAGCACCCCGAGACGAAAGCCAATTTAAAAGAAGTAAAAATGGAGGAAAAAAAACTTGCTGTTGAAAAATTAGTTAAAGAAGCAATCAAAAGGTCGCAAGTATTATCATTGAAAATTGATAATTGAAAATTAAATTTATATGTACGAAGATTTAAAGGGAAAAGTCGCTATTATCACCGGAGCTCGCAGAGGAATGGGTAAAACCCATGCTTTAAAGTTAGCCGGGGCTGGCTGTAAAGTGGTCGTTTCTGATATTTCTGAGGAAGATTGTCAAAAAGTGGTTGATGAAGTTGAAAAAGCGGGCGGGGAAGGACTGGCTCTGAAGTGCGATGTTTCCAAGAAAAAAGAAGTTGACGAACTGGTTAAAAAAACAGTTGATAAATTCGGCAAAGTTGATATTTTGGTCAACAATGCCGGGATTGCTCAATTCAAGCCTTTTTTGGAATTAACCGAAGAAGAATGGGACAGGACTTTAAGCATTAATCTTAAGGGATGCTTTTTGTGCGCTCAAGCAGCAGCCCGTGAGATGGCAAAGCAGAAGTCAGGAAACATTGTAAATATTGCTTCGGTTGCTATGGGACAGCAGGGAGTCGGATTTCCCAATATTGCTCATTATTGCGCTTCCAAAGGTGGAATTGTAGCAATGACCGAAGCGTTAGCTTTGGAATTAGCCCCGCTTGGTATAAGAGTTAATGTTGTTGCCCCCGGAATGATTGAAACCCCGATGATTGACCCAATAACGCAAGACCCCAAGGCAATGGAGGGATTAATGGCTCGTGTTCCCCTCAAAAGAGTTGGCAAACCAGAAGAAGTTTCCAATCTGGTTTTATTTTTAGCTTCTGACGCTTCATCTTATATGACAGGAGCCGCTGTAGTAATTGACGGCGGTTGGTTGGCGGGATAGTGAAATGATTAAAATTACCAAAGAGACAACTTTAGCTGAGATTTTGGAGAAAAAAGACGCGGAGAAAATTTTAGTAAAATATAATTTGCCCTGTTTGACTTGCCCGATGGCAAAGTTTGAACTCAGCAATTTAAAGCTTGGCCAGGTTTGTAAAATGTACGGCATTGACCTTAATAAAGTACTCAAAGAGTTAATCAAAAAATGAAGGTCAAGAGGACCGCTCTGTTTTTAGGTTTGTTTTTGTTGGTTTTGGCGAATGGGCTTTTGTGGCAGGCCATTTTCAATTTAGAGGGAAATCTAAAAGTTGTCTTTTTTGACGTTGGCCAGGGAGACGCTATATTTATTGAGACGCCAGAGGGCATTCAGATTCTAATTGACGGGGGTTCTAGTAAGAAAATTTTGGGGAAACTATCGGAAGAAATGCCCTTTTGGGACAAGACATTGGATTTAGTGATTTTAACCCATCCTGAAAAAGACCATCTGGGAGGACTCAATTATGTTTTAAGAAGATATGAAGTGGAAAATATTTTATGGACTGGAATTCTGCGGGATACTAAAACCTTTGAATATTGGCAGGAAAATTTAGAAAATGAAAAAGCAAATGAAATAATAGCTGAGGAAGGGCAGAGAATCAAAGCAGGTGAGGCGCAAATTTCTATTTTCTATCCTTTTGAAAGCTTAGCCGGCAAAGAGTACAAAGACAGCAACGATACCTCAATAATTGCCCGATTAATCTTTGGGAAAAACTCTTTTCTTTTTACCGGAGATGCAACAAAGAAGACGGAAAAAGAACTTTTAGCTCAAGAATTTAAGCTTAACTCAGATGTATTAAAAGCCGGTCATCACGGAAGCAAAACCTCAAGCTCGGGAGGGTTTTTAGAAAACGTTATTCCTAAGATCGCCGTGATTTCCTGCGGTAAAAATAATCCCTACGGTCATCCGCATCAAGACGTCTTGAACAATCTTGAAGAATTTGCTATAAAAGTTCTAAGAACCGACGAAAGGGGTGATATTAAAATTATTTCCGATGGGGAAGATTTAAAGATTGTAAATTAGCGAACAAAGATGACTTACCCCTCTTTTTGAATCTTATTAAAGAGAGAAAGAAGAGGGGATATATTTTATGAAAGACATTGAATTTCCAGTTTTTAAAACCAAACTTGAGAGAGTGTCTCAAAAATTTGATTTGGCTGACCCCAAACAAAGAGAGGATTATTTTGAATTGAAAGCCGGTCCGGAAATTAAAAAATTGAGAAATTACTTAAAGAAAAATACTTTTGTCGCTTATCTTTTAGGGAAAAAGAATTCCGGCAAGGGCACCTATGCCAAGATGTTTAAAGAGATTGTTGACAAAGACAGAGTGGAGCATTTTTCTATTGGCGATATGGTAAGAGTGCTTGATGAGGTTGTCCGGGACAAAAACAAAAAGAAAGAATTGATTTCTTTCTTGGAAAAAAATTATCGGGGCTATCTGCCCTTGAAAGAAATAATGTCTGCTTTGGAAAAAAGAAGCACCAAGGTCCTTCTGCCCTCTGAACTGATTTTAGCTTTAGTGAAAATGGAAATAGCCAAAAAGGGCAAAAAAGCCCTTTTTATTGACGGCTTTCCCAGAAACTTAGACCAAATTTCTTATTCGTTGTTTTTCCGCGATTTAATTGATTACCGGGGAGACCCCGATATTTTTGTTCTTATTGACGTTTCGGAAAAAGTGATTGACGAAAGGATGAAAAACAGAAGGGTTTGTCCGCTTTGCCAAACCTCAAGAAATCTTAAACTATTGGCAACAAAAAAAGTGGAATATGACGAGCAAGAGAAAAAATTCCATCTTCTTTGCGACAATCCAGAATGCCAAGGAGCGAGAATGGTCAGCAAAGAGGGTGATGAATTCGGCATAGGGCCAATTAAGGAAAGATTGGAGACAGACGAGCAATTAATAGCCAAGGCGTTTTCTCTTCACGGTGTTCCTAAAATTCTTTTAAGGAACACTGTTCCGGTAGAGAAAGCAAAAGAGCTTATTGACGATTATGAAATTACCCCCGAATACAGCTATCAGTGGTTGAAGAAGGAGAAAAAAGTGAAAATAATTAAAAATCCCTGGCAAATTTCTGACGACCGGGGAGTTCCTTCTTACAGTTTACTGGCGCCGGCTATAGTAATTTCTTTAATCAAGCAAATGACCGAGGCTTTAGGACTTTGAGTTGCGTTAACAGTTGCATTGACAAGGAAGATTAAGAAGTTTTATAATAAAAGTGGTCCCACTTTTCTGATTAGATTGCCCTACAAACTTTCATAGCTGGGAATGCAATATCTGTTGGGTCTTAGGACTTAACGTGCGTGTATACCCACTTGGATTACTTAGGACAATCTTAAGAAGAAAGTGGGGCCTTTTTGTCTTTCTATTAAGGGGGGGGGTTGACCCCGTTAGAAATTTTACATCGGATTATAGAGATTAGCAGAGATAACCCAAAAATTTCTAAACGGGGTTGACAAGGGATTATTATGAATATATAATCATAATAGAAAGGCCGAAATTAATAATTATTAACCACAAACTAATTCTATGCCTTTTGGCGACAGGACAGGACCTTTGGGACAGGGGCCAATGACCGGAAGAGGAGCAGGCTACTGCGCCGGCTTTCCTTATCCCGGTTATATGAATCCCTATTCCAGCAGAGGATATTTTGGCGGAGGAAGAGGCCGCGGTTGGAGGAGATGGTGGGGAGCAGATTATCCGCCAGCTCTTGCTCAGCCCACCCAAGCTCAGGAAAAAGAAATGTTAACTCAAGAACTGGAGGCCTTGAAGGAAGGAATGAAAGCCATAGAGCAACGGCTCGGAGAACTTAAAGGTTCTAAAAAATAATAATAAAGTCGAAAAAAAGTAAATTATTTGTTAAGATTAGTTAATAACTAACATGTCTCCATTAAGAGATGGAACCGGTCCCGCAGGACAAGGTCCGGGCACCGGTAGAGGATTAGGTCAGGGAGGCGGCCGCGGCCGCCAACCAGACGGCTTTGGTTTAGGCCCTGGAAATTTTTGCGTTTGCACAAATCCCAATTGTCGTCATAAAGCTCCTCACCAAAGAGGAGTTCCCTGCTACAGCGTGAAGTGTGAAAAGTGCGGCAGCCCAATGACCCGCGAACAATAAAACAAATATGAAGATTTGCATCACCACCCTTGGTCTAAATTTGGATTCTTTAATTGACCCTCGATTTGGCAGGGCTCAGTATTTTCTTTTATTGAACGAAAAAGGCAAATTAGAGAAAGCTCTGCCTAATCAAGGAATTGCCGCTATGAGAGGAGCGGGAATTGCTGCTGCCCAAGAAGTTGCCAATCAAAAAGTAGAAGTTTTGATTACCGGCAATATTGGCCCCAATGCTTTCGGCGTCTTGATAACAAACGGTGTCAAGATTTTTTTAGGACCGCCGGGAATTTCAGCCAGAGAAGCTTTCAAAATGTGGCAGGAAAACAAATTGACTCAGCCCGAAACCCCTAATGTTGGCGGTCATTTTGGCATAGGTCCGCCGCCAGGCCAGAGAGGTCCCGCTGGATCCGGGGCTCGTGGATTTGGCAGGGGATCTGGAGGAAGTAGAAGAACATGAATCCCCAGCACGTTTCTATTCTCAGCGTTTTTTGCAATCTCGGCTTGGGAGCATCTAAGCTGATTTTTGGTTCTTTGATTGGTTCGGTAGCTTTAATAGCTGATGGGGTGCATTCTGGACTGGATGTTTTTTCTTCCTTTATTACCCTTTTAGGTCTGCGGGCTTCAAGAAAACCAGTTGATGAAGCTCATCCCTACGGCCATTGGAAAGCCGAAAGCATAGCCGGTTTTTTGGTGGCAGTACTCTTGGCAATCTCCGGCGTCTGGATTATTTACGAAGCAATCACCAGATTTTTTGGCGAGAAACCAGTAATCTTTTCTTTAAAAGCAATTTTAGTGGTGGTTATTTCAATTTTAGTTACCGAGTTTTTAGCAAGGCTGAAATTTTATTACGGCAGAAAAAATAAATCACTTTCTTTGGTGGCTGATGCCGAACATTCAAGAGCCGACGCCTTGGGTTCCATCGGGGTTTTGGCAGGTCTTTTTCTAATTCGTTATTTCAATTTAGCCGATGCTCTGATTGCTTTGGCAATTGGAGGATATATTCTTTTTGAAGCATTTAAAATTGGCAGAGAAATTACCGATTCTTTGCTGGACGTCAGGAACAAAGACGTTGAAGAGAGAATTAGCAAGCTTTGCCGAGCCCACAGAATAGAAATAGCTGATTTGAAAACCAGAAAAATTGGAGCTTACAACTTTGCTGAAATCAAAATTAAGCTTCCTCCCAAATTAAAAGTTGAACAGGTGCAGAAAATAACTCAAACTTTAGAGGAAAGACTGCTCAGCAACATTCCCGAAATAAAACAGATAGTTGTTTCTATTGAGGCCTACCAAATGGCAAGAACCGTTATCTTGCCCAAGTTTGGCAGGAGAATAGGAGAACTGGAAGGTTTTGAACAAATTGGTCCTAAAAAATTGGGAGAGAGAATAATTGTGCCGATTGAAAAAGAAGAGATTAGCAAAGCTTTCGGAACGGCTCAATATTTAATTATTGATAAAAAAGAAGGCAAAATTTTAACTAAAGAAATTGTCAAAAATCCATACTTTGAAAAAAAATTACCCCATGGAGCAAGGTTTGCCAAAGCGGTTCGGGCTGACCAGGTTTTCACGCCGCAAATCGGGCCTAATGCCAAACAAAATTTAGAAAATTTTGGAATAGAAGTCGAAATAATTTCTCCTGATAAAAAAATCAAAGAGCTTTTAGAAGAAATCAAAAAAGATAATGACAAAAGAGGTTAAGAAAATTGCTGTTACCGGAGGCAAGGGGGGAACGGGAAAGTCAACGGTTGCTTGTTTATTGGCTAATAAATTTTTAAGGGAAGGCAAAAAAGTGATTCTTTGCGACTGCGACGTTGAATGCCCCAATGATTATTTATTACTGGGGCAAAAATTAAAAAGACCAGTTGAAAAAGTTTTTGCTGAATTTCCAAAGTTAATTAAAGAAAAATGCACTAAATGCGGTTTATGCGCTAGAACTTGCCGCAGCAACGCTATTTTCCAAGCGCCAAATAGCTACCCGGTTTTTATTAAGGACTTGTGTTCGGCTTGCGGGGCTTGCTGGATAGTTTGTCCGTTTGGAGCGATTAAACCCAATAAAGAAGAGGCGGGAAGAATTTATTTAAATAAAATCCAGAAACTTTATCTGCTTACGGGATTAGCGAAAGCGGGCTTAGAAGAAACGGGACCAGTGGTTGGACAGGTTAAAAAATATGCCATTAAATTTGCCAGGAAAGTTAAAGCAGATTATATTTTATTTGACACGGCGGCTGGCACTCATTGTCCGGTAATTACCGCTTTATTAGATATTGATTTAGCTTACGTTGTTACCGAACCAACGCCGATGGGAGCTTATGATTTAAATTTAATTTTAGATTTATCTAAAAAATTAAAGATTCCTGCTAAAATTATTCTAAATCAAGCAGATTTGGGAAGCAAAGAGAGAGTTGAAAAAGTTGCCGAAGAATTTAAAATAAAAATTGAAAAAGAAATTCCTTATTCAAAAGAAATAGTAAAAGCTTATTCCATGGGAGAATTATTAAATATCAAGGGTTTAGTTTAGAAAAATTATGCTTAAATCAAAAATTCTAATTTTAGGTTTTTTAATCGTCACCTTAGCAGGTATTTTCCTTGCCGATTTTTCACGAGCTCAAGAAAGTTACATCTGCGCTGTTTACATTACCGGTATTGGCTGTTCAAATTGCGCTGTTACCGACCCCATTGTGCTTTCAGAATGGACTCAAAAATATCCGAATTTAGTAGTAATAGAATACGAGACTTACGAGAATCACAAAGAAAACTATCCTTCAATTGAGCAATATTTTAAAAATTACATTCCTGAAGGGACTCAACCCGGCATCCCTCTTTTAATATTGAATAAAGAGAGTATGTTTATGGGTCGTTTTGAGGTTTTAGAAACCGAAAATAAAATTGTGACATTAAGGGAAAATGAATGTCCATTATTAGATGGCTCTTCGCAAAAATTTGAGGATTTAGATATAAACAATTTACCGGGGAAGCCAAATATCTGGGTAAATGGAAGGATTTTAATGCCAGCCGGAGAGAGAAAAGCCGATAATGCTCTCTTAAAAAAGCTTTTATTTGAAAACAAACTCTCCTCACTATTAGATGGAGTGGATTTTGAATGTGTGGATTGTCAAACTATTCCTCTCTCAAGGGGTGAGGTGAGCTTTGACAATGCTTTATTGATAGATGGCTGGAGATTTCAATGGAATGGTGAGGGCTTGAAGATTAATGAGGTGGAAGCAGGGACCGTCGCCGCTATTTCTGAAAGTGTAGGAGATAATGAAAATAATTGGCTCAAATTTCTTTATTTGGGAATATCCATAATGGTCTTTGCTTTAATTTTCGTGGTTTTGAGGTCAAAAAAGAAAAAAACATGAGTCAAGCCAATAAAAAAATTATTATTGCTGTCTTTCTAATAGCAATATTGGTTGCTGTTTTTTTGTTGACCAAAAATGCCAATCCACAATATTTTAAAAACTTAGGGTTAACTCTTTCTTTACCTTTGTTTACTTTTCTGATCGCCATTATTGATGGTTTCAATCCCTGCACCATTTGGGTTCTGACTTTTTTGCTTGTTTTGCTTATCTCTGTTTCAGAAAGCAGGAAAAGAATATTTACGGTTGGCTTTTCTTTTGTGGTGGTGGTTTTTTTGATTTATTTTTTGTTTATGGCTGCTTGGTTAAATGTATTTCGCTATATTGGTTTTATTAACCCTTTAAGAATAACCATAGGGATTGTAGCCTTGATTGCCGGGTTTCTTAGCTGTAGAACTTATTTTTTCTCAAAAGCAAAAGTTTGTCCGGGTGGAGTTTGTGAGGTAGGAAAAAAAACAAAAGAGAGTTTTTTGAAAAAAATTATCTTTGGAAAAATTGAAAAGGTAACACAAGTTTTAAGAAAGGGCTCGATACCGGC
>CAYYIZ010000007.1:0-10423 GCA_964472105.1 uncultured Candidatus Saccharibacteria bacterium
TGGCTTGGCGGTTTTAATGAGTTTGGAGAAAGGAGAGAGTTGACCCTTCACCCAAAGCTTTGAGTGAAGGGTTGACAAAATTCTAAAAAAGAATATACTGGGGAATATATTTCTCTTAATTTTTGAAATTGTTTTTTTTGTCTATTTTTAAATTAAGTTTCTAAAAAATCCCAAATAAATCCCTTCTTTTTGATGGGGGATTTTTCTACTATTTTCATAAAAAGTTATGAAAACAAAAAGTTTCTCAAAATCAAAACTATCTTTTCACTTGCCATATTTATTGAAATTACAGAAAGATAGCTGGCAGCAATTTTGGCAAAAGGATTTGCAAGAGCTTTTTGAAGAAACCTTTCCTATTACTGACTATACCGGGAAACAATTTGAGCTTGGTTTCCGCAGTTTTAAGTTAGAGAAGCCAAAATATAAAAATGGGCTTGGAGCCCGGGAAAACAATGATTCTTTTACTGCTCCCATAAGAATAAAATTTAATCTTAAAAATTTGAAAACCGGGGAAATAAAAGAGCAGGAAGTTTTTTTGACCGATTTTCCCTTAATGACTAAAAATGGGACTTTCGTTATTAATGGGGTTGAAAGAGTGGTGGTCTCCCAGCTTATCCGCTCCCCCGGGTCTTTCTTTACCTCAAGGGTTTTTCAGGGGAGAAATTTTTTCGGAGCAAAAATTATTCCCACCAGAGGAGCCTGGCTTGAATTTGAAACAGATACCTCGGGTTTTATCGGGGTCAAGATTAATCGTCAAAGAAAAGTGGCTTTAACCACCATACTTCGGGCATTTGGATTGGTTTTAAATAGTCAGATAAGAAAAGAGTTTGAGGATGTAGACAAAGGAGAGATCAAATTCATTCAGAAAACCCTGCTGCGCGACCCAAGCTCAAATCAAGCGGAAGCGTTTGTGGAAATTTACAAGAAACTGCGGCCGGGAGATTTAGCCAGCCCTGATGCCGCCAAAGAATTGGTTGAGAATATGTTCTGCAATTTTCAAAGATATGATTTGAGCAGGGTTGGCAGATGGAAGATGTGGGAGAGATTGCCGGAGCTGAAATCAAAAAAGGAGATTTCAAAAGAGGACAGGGTTTTACATTTGGAAGATTTAATTGAAACGACCAAGGAAATAATCAGGTTGAACAATGACCAAGAAGCCGCTCCCGACCAGATTGACCACTTGGGAAACCGAAGAGTAAGAAATTTCTCCGAGCTTTGCTTAGCCAGAATAAGGGTGGGTTTAATGAGAATGGAGAGAATAATTAAAGACAGAATGTCAACTTTAGATACTGCCACCTTAACTCCTTCCCAGTTGGTTAACTCAAGGCCGGTAATGGCAGTAATCCAGGAATTTTTTGCTTCTTCTCAATTCTCCCAGTTTATGGACGGCGAAAACCCCCTCTCTGAAATTGAACACAAGAGAAGATTAACCGCCACCGGTCCCGGAGGATTGACCCGGGAAAGAGCGGGCTTTGAAGTTCGTGACGTCCAACCCTCTCATTATGGAAGAATTTGTCCCATTCAAACGCCGGAGGGCCAAAACGTAGGATTAATCAATCATTTAGCTTGTTTTGCCAACGTTAATCCCTATGGCTTTTTAGAGACCCCTTATTTTAAAGTGAAAAACGGCAAAGTGGCTAACGAAGTTCATTATTTAACCGCTCCCCAAGAAGAAAAATACAACATTACGCACGCTGGCATAAAAGTTGACAAAAATAGAAATATTTTAGCTGAAGAAATTGATGCCAGAAGAAAAGGAGAGCCGGTAGAAATTAGAAAAAAAGAAGTTCACTTTATGGATGTTTCTTCAAAGCAGCCCCTTTCGGTAGCGGCCGCCCTTATTCCATTTTTGCAGAATGACGATGCCAACCGGGCTTTAATGGGTTCTAATATGCAGAGGCAATCCGTTCCCTTGGTGCTCCCCGAAGCTCCCCTGGTCGGTACCGGTCTTGAAAGGAACGTTGCTCACGACTTTGGAGAAGAGATAATTGCTCCCGATTCAGGAGTTGTCCGGGAGGTTGAAGCTAAAGTTATTAAATTTAAGACAAAGAACAACCTTTTTTCTTTTGAACTGCAAAGTTTCCAAAGAAGAAACCAATACACCGCCACTCATCAGCGCCCAATAGTTAAAAAGGGCCAGCACGTTAAAAAAGGAGAAGTTTTAGCCGATGGAACAGCTGTTGATAAGGGGCGTTTGGCTTTGGGAAGGAATATTTTAGTCGCTTTTTTGCCTTTTCGGGGAGGAAATTACGAAGACGCCATTGTCCTTTCGGAAAGATTGGTTCGGGACGATGTTTTTACTTCAATTCATATTGAAGATTTTACCAGTGATGTTCGGGAAACAAAACTTGGGCCTGAACTTACCACCTATGACATTCCCAATGTTTCTGAAGAAAAATTGAAAGACCTGGATGAAGAAGGAGTTATTAGGGTTGGGGCGGAAGTGGGTCCCGGCGATATTTTGGTTGGAAAAATTTCTCCCAAAGGGGAAAAGACCTTAACCGCCGAAGAAAGGTTGTTAAGGGCAATTTTTGGAGAAAAAGCCAAAGAAGTGAAAGACAGTTCTTTGAGGGTGGAACACGGAAAAAGAGGAAGGGTGATAAAGGTTAAGGTGTTTTCCCGCGACAAAGGAGACAAGCTTGAACCTGGGGTAATTAAAAGAATAAAAGTAGAGGTTGCCCAAATCAGAAAAATAAAAGTTGGCGACAAGTTAGCCGGAAGGCACGGGAACAAAGGGGTAGTGGGGGTAATTTTGCCCGAGGAAGAAATGCCGTTTCTCCAAGACGGAACCCCGGTTGATATGGTGCTTAACCCAATGGGAGTGGTTTCCAGAATGAACGTTGGTCAAATCCTGGAAACTCATCTTGGTTGGGCGGCCAAAAAATTGGGATATATCGCAATATCGCCTTCTTTGCTTGGAGCCACCGAGGAAGACATTAAGAAAGAATTGAAAGAAGCCGGCTTGCCGGAATCAGGACAAGTTTCCGTATACGATGGGAAAACCGGCCAGCCCTTCCCTAAAAAAATTACCGTTGGCTATATCTACATGATGAGATTAATCCATATGGTTGAAGATAAAATCCATATGAGAGCGATTGGTCCCTATTCTTTGATTACCCAGCAGCCTCTTGGGGGCAAGGCTCAATTTGGAGGACAGAGGTTTGGCGAAATGGAGGTTTGGGCCCTGGAGGCCTATGGAGCCAGCCACATTTTACAGGAGATGTTGACCATTAAATCCGACGATATTGCCGGAAGAGGGGCCGCTTACGAAGCAATTTTAAAGGGCGAGGAGATAAAGAAGCCAAATCTGCCGGCTTCCTTTAATCTTTTAATTTCTGAATTGAAATCGTTGGGATTAAGCGTGGAAGTAAAGGGATTGGTGAGAGAAGAAGAAGGTCTCAAAAAAGAAAGAGCCAAAGTTTAAATTTATGAAGGTTTCTGACTTACAATCCATTCGCATCAAGCTTGCCTCTCCCGAGGAAATTTTGAATTGGTCCAGCGGAGAGGTTAAAAAGCCCGAAACCATTAATTACCGGACCCAAAGACCGGAAAAGGACGGGCTGTTTTGTGAAAAGATTTTCGGTCCCTCAAAAGACTATGAATGCTACTGCGGAAAATATAAAGGGATAAGGTTTAAAGGCGTGGTTTGCGACAGATGCGGCGTTGATATAACCAAAAGTTCCGTTAGGAGAGAAAGAATGGCCCATATAACATTGGCTGCTCCGGTTTCTCACATTTGGTTCCTGCGGGGAGTGCCCTCAAGAATTGGCATGATTTTGGATTTACCCTCGCAAAAATTAGAAAAAGTTATTTATTTCGCCGCTTACATTATAACCAAGGTTTCCCGGGAAGCTAAAGATAGAGTATTAGAAGAACTCAAAGACGAATTTCAAAGAAAAATTAAAGAATTAAAGAGCCAGAAAGCTCCTCCGTCAGAAAAGAAAAAGAGAGAAAAAGAATTAAAGGAACTTTTGGCTAAAAGAAAAGAAGAAATTCTTTCCCTTCAACCCCTAAAAGCTTTATCGGAAACGGAATATCGCGATTATCTTTTGAAGTACTCGGAAGTTTTTGAGGCGGGAACAGGCGGAGAAACCCTGAGAGCGATTTTTGAAAAAATTGACCTTAAAAAAGAAATTAAAAAATTAAGAAAGGAATCAAAAGAAGAAATTGGAATCAAGAAAAAGAAAGCTTTAGCCAGGTTAAAGCTTTTTGAGGGAATGGAAGTTGCCAAGCTCAGGCCGGAGTGGATGTTTCTAAAAACTCTGCCGGTTCTCCCTCCGGACCTGCGGCCAATGGTTCAATTGGACGGAGGTAGGTACGCCTCCTCTGATTTAAATGACCTTTATCGGAGAGTTATCAACAGGAATAATCGATTAAAATATTTACTTGAAATTGCCGCCCCCGAAGTTATAGTCCGGAACGAAAAAAGAATGCTGCAAGAGGCCGTGGATGCTCTTTTAGACAACAAAATGAGAAAAAGCCAAATGGTAACGGCAACTACCGGGGGCAAACGGCTTTTGAAATCGTTAGCTGATATTCTTGAGGGAAAACAGGGAAGATTCAGGAGAAATCTTTTGGGTAAAAGGGTAGATTATTCTGCGAGATCAGTCATTGCTCCCGGTCCCGAACTCAATTTCAATCAGTGCGGCATTCCCAAAATTATGGCCCTGGAGCTTTTTCGGCCCTTTGTCATTAAAAAACTTTTAGATAAGGAACTGGCTTACAACATCAGGGGGGCCTCAAGGTTAATTGACGAGGGGATTGATGAGGTTTGGGCGTCTCTGGAAGAAGTCGTTAAAGATAAATTTATTTTAGTTAACAGGGCTCCTACCTTGCACCGGCTTGGCATCCAGGCATTTGAACCCCGTTTAATTGAGGGGGAAGCGATAAAAGTTCATCCTCTGATTTGTCATGCTTACAATGCCGACTTTGACGGAGACCAAATGGCTATTTATCTTCCCCTTTCAAAAGATGCCCAAAAAGAAGCTCAAGACCTTATGTTGTCGGAGAAAAATCTTTTGAAGCCGGCTGACGGCCTGCCGGTTGTTACGCCGACTCAAGACATCAGTTTGGGTTGTTATTATTTAACGAAGACAGAGGAGAGGGCCCAGGGCGAGGGTAAAATTTTTGGAAGTTTTGATCAGACAATTTTGGCTTATCAGGCTCAATTGCTGGACTTGGGAGCAAAAATTAAGGTGCTGTCTCCCAAAAGCACTCCGAGCAAACCGGAATTATTTGAAACAACTTGCGGCCGAATTATATTTAATAACGCCCTGCCCAAGGGATACCCATTCATTAATGAGCAGGTTGACAAGAAAAAACTCTCTCAAATAATCAGTAGAATAATTGAAAAATACTCTCCCGAGCTTATTCGACAAACTTTGGACAGAATCAAAAAGCTCGGTTTTGAATATGCAACGTTGTCGGGGATAAGCTGGGGGATGAATGACTTGATTGTTCCCGAAGAAAAAGAGGGACTAATTGAGACAGCCGAGAAAGAAGTGGAAAAGATTGAAAGCCATTTTCAAAAAGGCCTTCTCAGCCGAAAAGAAAGAACTTCAAAAATTATAACAATTTGGCAGGGAGTGAAAGAGAAAATTGAAAAACTAGTTCCCCAAACATTGCCCAAGGACGGGCCGGTATTTTCCATTATTGAAGCCGGGGCAAGAGGTTCTTGGGCTCAACCGGTGCAAATGGCGGGAATGAAGGGACTGGTTACTTCTCCCAGCGGAAGAATTATAGAACTACCCATCAAGCATTCTTATAAAGAGGGATTTGATGTTCTGGAATACTTTATTTCAACCCATGGAGCAAGAAAGGGAACGGCCGACACCGCCTTGCGGACTTCGGCTTCGGGTTATTTAACAAGAAGACTGGTGGAAGTGTCTCATGAGGTGATTATTACCGAGGAGGATTGCGGCGACAAAAAAGGACAGGAAATTTTCTGGGATGATGCTAAGGAAATTGGTCAAGATTCCCGATTTAAAATTGTTGGCAGAATTGCCCTGGAGGATATTAGAAAGAAAGATTCCCAAAAAGTTATAGTCAAAAAAGGCGAAATAATAGATTGGGAGACGGCTCAAGAAATAAGCGAGTTAAAAATTAAAAAGATGAGGGTTCGTTCTCCCCTAAGCTGCAATAGCTTGCGGGGAATCTGCCAAAAATGTTACGGTTGGGAGATGGGAAGGAACGCCTTGGTGAAAATCGGGGAAGCGGTCGGAGTGATAGCCGCCCAATCAATTGGCGAGCCGGGGACTCAGCTTACCATGAGGACCTTCCATCTGGGGGGAGTCAGCGGCGCAGGGGATATTACCCACGGCTTGCCAAGGATTGAAGAGATTTTTGAGGCAAGAGCCCCCAAGGGCATGGGAATTATGAGTTTGGTGGAGGGCAGAGTCCGAGCGGTTGATACGGAAGCCCGTACGGAAGCCCAACTAATCAAGATTGAAAGCGTTGCTGGAGAAAAACCGAAAAAGAAAGCCGAGATTGTTGAATATAAAGTTCCCCAGGACGTTGAAATTTACGTTAAAAAAGGCGACACTGTCTATCCGGGAACTGTCCTTTGTGAAGGAAGTTTAGACATAGCAAAACTTTTTAAAATAACCGGAACCTCAATGACTCAACGATATATCTTAAAAGAGGTTCAAAAGATTTATATCGCCGAAGGCATAGATATTCACGACAAACATATTGAAATAATAATCAGGCAGATGTTTTCTCGTCGAAGAATTACTGAGGGGGGAGACGGCCCCTGGGTTTCCGGCCAAACTATTTCCCGGGCGGAATTTGGGGAAATGAACGCCTTTTTGGAAAAAGAGAAAAAGAAAAAAGCCAAAGCCAACCAGATTCTTCTTGGTATTTCTCGCGTTTCTTTAACCTCAGACAGCTTTTTATCGGCCGCTTCTTTTCAGGAAACCTCTCGGGTTTTGATTAAAGCGGCTCTTGAGGGCAGGGAAGACAAATTGCAGGGATTAAAAGAAAATGTTATGATAGGTAGACTAATCCCTGCGGGTACCGGGTTTAGAAAACGAAATGGCTAAGAAGAGAAAAAAGAAAAATAAAAAGACCCAAAAGTCCCAAAGCCCCAAAAAGACTAAGAGGAGAGCCGAGCCGAAAGAGAAGCCCTTTAAGTATCCTATTTTAACCTCCAGGTTAAGAAGAAGGATTGGGGCGATTTTGATGATGCTTTTGGCGGCGGTAATTTCTTTTTCTTTCTTTAATAAAGCGGGAGCGGGAGGTAAATTTGTTTTTAAGAGTTTCGACTTTTTAATTGGCAAGACAATCTTTTTTGTTCCCTTCTTGTTATTCCTTGGAGGGTTTTTAATTTTAAAGCCGCCCAAAAAGAGAATTTTTACCCCAATTTTTTACGGCCTTTTAGTTTTAGTCATTGGCATTTCGGGAATTTTAAGCTTAGGCGTTGAAAAAAACGGAGGCTGGCTGGGTTTCATTGTTAGCTGGCCTTTTTTCAATTATTTAGGAGGGACAGTAAGCATAATTATTTTTTTAACTTTAATCTTGATTGGCGGTTTAATTTTTTGGGAATTTTTACCGAAGAAGAAAATATTACCCAAGAAGGTTGTTGAAGAAAAAGAGAAAGAAGAAAAGAATGGCAAGCCCGCGGGCGCTGAAGCTTCGGCGGGTAAACCAAAATTTGAAATTAAATCCATTGAACTTCCTCAAAAAAGGAAAGAAGCTCCTGCAAAAGAGGCACTTGCTGAAACATTAGTCCCCCAAGGGCCTCAGATTTCTCAAATTGCTCAAGAGATAAATGGAAAATATAGTATACCCCCAATTAACTTGTTGGATACAAGCGAAGAGAAGCCCCTATCAAACGGCGATATTGAATACAATGCCGTGGTAATTAAAAAAACCTTACAGAATTTCGGTATTGAGGTTGAAATGTCAGAGATAAACATCGGGCCAACGGTTACCCAATACACCTTAAGACCGTCTGAAGGGGTGAAGCTTTCAAAAATCACTACGTTGAACAATGATTTGGCATTGGCTTTGGCCGCTCACCCCATCAGGATTGAGGCACCCATTCCGGGAAGAGCCTTAGTTGGAATTGAAGTGCCCAATAAAATAAGGGCTAAGGTAAAGATAGGAAATCTGTTAGGCTCCTCCGAATTCCAGAAATTATCTTCGCCCCTTTCTTTTACTTTGGGCAGGGACGTTATGGGAAACGTTGTTTATCCTGATTTGGACAAAATGCCCCATCTTTTGGTGGCGGGAAGCACCGGGTCCGGAAAAACAATCTGCTTAAATTCTTTAATTTTAAGTTTGGTTTATCAAAATTCTCCCAAAATTTTGAAATTAATTTTAATAGATCCCAAAAGAGTGGAATTTCCCGTCTACAAGACATTGCCTCATCTCCTAACTCCGGTTATTTTCAATTCCCAAAAAGCGGTTAATGCTCTGAACTGGCTGACGGGGGAAATGGAAAGAAGGTTTGAAGTATTAAGAGAAGCCGGGGCGAGAGACATCGGTTCTTTTAATAAAGTTTTCAAAGAAAAGCCAAGATTGAGGGAAGAAGGATTTGAGGTGATGCCCTACATTATTTTAATTATTGACGAATTAGCCGATTTAATGGCAGCCAAAGGAAGAGAGGTTGAGCACGGAATTGTCAGGTTAAGCCAATTAGCCAGAGCGGTTGGCATTCATTTGGTAGTGGCTACCCAGCGGCCGTCAGTTGAAGTAATTACCGGCTTAATTAAAGCAAACATTACTTCACGAGTTGCCTTTCAAGTGGCTTCCCAGGTTGATTCAAGAACAATTTTAGACGCTGCTGGAGCGGAAAAACTTTTAGGCAATGGAGATATGCTTTTTATCTCTTCAGAGTTTTCCCGGCCAAGAAGGATTCAGGGAAGCTACACTACCACCCCGGAAATTGAAAGAGTAGTTAGTTTTATCCAGAAAGAAAATCTTCCCGAAGAGAAAGAAGACATGGAAATGAGTTTGGAAAAAGAATTAGAAGAGGAAAAAAGAGGGGAGCTGGCAGGTTTTTCCGGAGAAGACCCTCTCTATGAAGAAGCCCGCAAAGTTATTATGGAATACCGCAAGGCGTCGGCTTCTCTTCTGCAAAGGCGCTTAAAAATCGGTTATGCGAGAGCCGCCAGGATTTTGGATATGTTGGAAGAAAGAGGGGCGGTCGGGCCGGCTGACGGAGCCAAACCGAGAGAAATATACTTAAAAGAAAATCCAAATGACAAAATCCAAATGTCAAATGACCAAGAAGATTCCGATGAGGGGACAGATTCTGACTGGCAGAAAATTTAATTTCATATGTTATAATAAAGTTGATGACGTCTTCACGAACAACTATGGCAAAAAAAGAAGAAACTAAAAAAGGACTGAATGAAGCATTAGAAGAAATAAAGCAGAGATTTGGCGAGGGAGCGATTATGAAATTAACCGGCGTAAGAGCAGTTGACATTGATGTAATTTCAACCGGAAGCATCTCTTTGGACTTGGCTTTGGGAGTGGGGGGAGTTCCTCGAGGCAGGGTAATTGAGATTTTTGGACCGGAAAGTTCAGGAAAAACCACCTTGGCGCTTCATGTTTTAACTGAAGCTCAAAAGAAAGGCGGAGTAGCCGCTTTTGTTGACGCTGAGCATGCCCTGGACCCTGATTATGCCAGAAAAATCGGCGTTAGCGTTAACGACCTTTTAATCTCCCAGCCCGACTCAGGAGAGCAGGCCCTGCAGATTGTTGAAACCTTAGTTCGTTCAAAGGCAGTTGATGTAATTGTGATTGATTCCGTTGCCGCCTTAACGCCCAAAGCAGAAATTGAAGGAGAAATTGGCGACCAACACATAGGCCGTCAGGCAAGATTAATGAGTCAAGCGTTACGAATGTTATCTGGGGTTGTTTCCAAAACTAAAACTTCAGTAATCTTTTTGAATCAAACCAGAATGAAAATCGGAATTATGTTTGGAAATCCCGAAACAACTCCGGGCGGCATGGCTTTGAAATTTTATTCTTCAGTAAGAATAAATTTAAGAAGGGTTGCCCAAATTAAACAAAAAGACCAAATTATTGGTTCAAGAATTAAAGCCAAGATTGTTAAAAACAAAGTGGCTGCCCCTTTCAGAACCGCTGAATTTGATATTTATTGGAACGAAGGAATTTCCAAAGCAGCCGACCTTGTTAATACCGGCCTGGAATACGGGATTATTAAGAAGTCGGGCAGCTGGTATCAGTACGGAGCAAAGAAAATTGGTCAGGGGGTGCAGGGGACGAAAGAATTCCTGAAAGAGAACCCAAAAATTGAAGAAGAAATTAAGAAGGCAATAGCGGAAGGGACAAAAGAAGGAAAATAGAAACTAAAAAAAAAACAGCCCAGGGCTGTTTTTTTTATTTACCAATCCTTAATTATTTTCTGGTATATGGCAAAAGAGCCAAGAATCTCGCTCTTTTTATGGCT
>CAYYIZ010000008.1:0-10216 GCA_964472105.1 uncultured Candidatus Saccharibacteria bacterium
ACTCGTACTCAGTAAGACTGTGTTTTAATTTTTCTTTTAATCTTCGTACTGTTTGTCCGCGTTGTTTTAATCTCTTCTCTCTTTCTCTTGCATCTTTCTCACTTTTGTAAGCTTCGTAGTAAATTAATTCTGGATTTTTGTTTTTGTGTTCTTTCACTCTCTGTCGCAAATTCTCTGTATAACCAATGTAGGTTTGATTAGTTTCCTTATTCTTTATTAAATATACATAGTACATAAAGTAAATTATGTGCTCGGTAAAGGTTTTGTTGCTAACCGAAGCACATAACGCTTTATGTGCTCGGTTAGACAAAACACTTCATTTCTCCATTTTTGAAAACTCTTCCCCCAAAAATTTCAAATAGAGTTCTGAAATTTCTTTTAGGTTTCTTTTCGCCTCCTCGCTTATTTTGATTCTTGGCAATATTTTCCAGTCCTCAGAGAGAAAAATCCTTAAAATCTTAACCGTATCTACGCTTGTCTCCTTTATCCCTTTTTTCTCATCTTCTTTTATTCCCTTTAAACACCTCCAACAAACTATCCCCCCTTCTCTTGGTAAAAACCAAAAAGTTTCAGGTAAAAGCTTCTTTCTGCAAACAGGGCAATTGTGGAGCTCTGGTTTAAATCCCAGAAGAGAGAAAAGATTCCAGAGGAAATAATGGTAAATAATTTCTAATTTCCAATCTTCAATTTGCAATTTACAATTATCTAATCGCTGTAGGGCCTGAGATAATAAATTCCATACCTTGTCATCTCTCTCTTCTTTTCCTAAAAGTATATTCAGGGGCTCGGCTATTTTATAAGCTATCTCTAATTTCTGAGGGTCTCCTCTTAAATTTTTAAACTTGTCAATTAAAATGGTGTCGGTTAGGGTTTTGTAGGTTTTGCCCTGGATAAATTCAATCTCTGATAAATAAAAAAGGTTGGTTCCAGCTCTCAATTTTGAGGTAATTTTTCTGATGGCTCTCCCTAAAATCTCCAACTTCCCAAAATCCTTAGTAAAAATACTAAAAAGCTGGTCGGCTTCTCCCCGACCCTCCTTTTTCAAAAAAATTCCCTTAGTCCTGTAATGAGTAAACGGCATATTGAGAAAATTAAAACAAGAATACCCCTTAAGGGTATTCTTTAATATTTTTTCCGTTGCCTATAAATCTTATCTCTTGGGCCAATTCGATGAATTGTAATTTGTTTCCTTGATTTTTCTATATCATAAATAACTCGCCAATCACCCATTCTTAATTTAAAAAATCCCTGCCATTTACCTCCTAAGGGCAGAGGAATTATTTGATTAAAATTATCTCTCAGCCATAATATTTTTTTAATGACACGCCCTTGAATCTGCTCACCTAATCCAGCTAAATCTCCTTCTGCTTCAAAGGTAAATATTACCCGCCATTGCTCCATATTATTTGGAATATTTTTTTAGAATATCTTCAAAGCTAATTACTCGACCAGCTTTTTTTGATTTTACTGATTTTTTAAGACGTCTAATTGTTTCGGGGTTAAGGGGTAAACCATAATCAGGGTCATTAAAAATGTCTCTAACCGTTTCAATAACAGTCCGGCGGATTAAATTATTTAATTTTCTGTCTCGGGTTAATGTTTTTTCCATACAATTTTATTGTATCTTTTTTATAAAGATTGTCAAACTTTTATTTGAAAATCAAGTATTTTCACAACGCAGTGATTGGTCTTGATTGGGCAATAAAGATCTCTACCGCTTTTTATTTTAATTTTTTCTCTAGAATTTTAATTATATCTTCAGTTTCTTTTCGCTTCGGGTCCCAGGATTTTTTATATCTTATGTCCTTTCTAAATTTGTCAATTGAACGTCTGACATCTTGGCGGGTGATAGTATCGCCAAGTCTTTTGGGAATTTTCTTTTCAATGGCTATTCTTTCTTGCTTACTGAGGTGCCTTACTGTTCCGGGAATCTTTCCGGGATCCTTTCTAAATTTTTCCCTTAGCTCAGATCTTTTTACTCCCTTTTCGCCGAAGAAGCCTGGCTTCTTGGGTCCTTCTTTGGGTGAAGCTTCTGGAGCCTTGTGGGGAGTTCTTGGTTGACTGCTGAAAGGGCTTGGTTTGTTTGAAGGTAATTCCATATTTTTTCCTGTTTTAGTATCTTAATTTATTTTTTGACCTTTTTTATTGCGAGGCGAAGCTCCTCGTCTTCAAGCTTAATTGTTTTTTCTCCGGAAAATGTTTCTTTTTCCGGAAAACGGTCTTTAAGGTCTTTTGCTTTTGTTTCTTTCAAGATAGTTTTTTTATTTTCAGTTAAAACCTTAACTAATTGAGGGCTGCCCGAGCAATAAATTGAAACTTTATCTTTGGGTGTCAAGCCGGCTTTCTTTCTTAGTGCTTGGATATGGCGGATAATTTCCCGAACCTGGCCTTCTTCTTTTAACTTTGGGGTAATTCCTGTATCAAGTTTTATTTCTTGTTTAATTTTAGAGTCAAAAACTATCTCTTTGACATTGATTTCTTCTCTAATTAAATCAAGCAACTCCTGCTCTTGCTTAAATCTTAAATCTTTAATCTTTAATCCCGCAAGGGGTTGGCGCACTTTTATCTTGGCTTCAGCTCTGGCCCGCAACCCCAAGTTTACCATCTGGCGAACCAAAGCCATTCGCTGCTCAAGGGATTTGACAATCAATTTTTCATTTGACTTGGGCCAGTTTGCTAAGTGAACACTCTCTTTTTTAGTTAAATCCTGATAGATTCTCTCTGCCAGAAACGGGATAAAGGGAGCAGTTAATTTGCTTAAATTCAAAAGAACAAATCCCAGGGTTGCTGTACTCTCTTTTAGTTCTTTTTCGCTGACAGGTCTCTGAAACCGCTTCCTGGAACGCCTGATATACCACAGAGAGAGGTCTTCAACCACAAAATTCTCTATTTTCCTGGTGACGCCGGTGATATCATATTTTTCCAGGCCCTTGGTAACTTCCGAAATTAATCTATTTAAGCGAGAAAGAATCCATTTATCTAAAATATTTTTACTTTTATTATGGTAATCCTTTTTTGGCTCTTTATAGGTCTGGAAAAACAAATGGGAGTTCCAGAAAGTCATAATAAATCTTTTTAAAGTACCTTCTAAATCTTTCTCAGAAAAAAGTTTTGGGTCACCGGGTTGATTTAAGGTGTAGAAATACCAACGGAGAGCATCGGCTCCATATTTATCAGTAATTTCCCAAGGGTCAACGATGTTCCCTTTGGATTTTGACATTTTCTCTCCCTTCTCATCTAAAACAAGGCCTAAACAAAGAACATTTTTGTAAGGAGCGCCCTTGCCGAGTAAGGTGGCGATGGCTAAAAGAGTGTAAAACCATCCCCGGGTTTGGTCAATGGCTTCAGCAATGTAGTCAGCTGGATATTGCATCTTTTTATCAATGAGGTCTTTGTTTTCAAAAGGATAATGATGCTGACTGAAGGGCATAGCTCCAGAATCAAACCAAACATCAATAACTTGAGGAACGCGCTTCATCTCTCCTTCACATTTCTCACATTTCAATTCTACTTTATCAATATGAGGACGATGGAGATCTTCTAATTTGTAATTGGTAGCTTGCAATTCTTCAAGTTCTTTGATTGAACCAATACATTTTTGAAAATCACACTTTTGACATTGCCAAATAGGCAAAGGAGTTCCCCAGTATCTATCACGAGAAAAAGTCCAATCTCTAAGTTCTTTCAACCACTCACCAAATCGACCCTCTTTAAGGTGGGAGGGGAACCAATTTATCTCCTGGCTGTTTTTGAGAAGTTCCTCTTTCAGAGCTGTCATTTTAATGAACCAGCTTTTTTTGGCGTAATAAATCAACTTTGAATCACACCGCCAACAGAAAGGATAATCATGTTCGTAAAGTTCTTCCCGTAATAAAAGTTTTTTGTCAGCAATTTTCTTGATAATCTCCTTGTTTAATTTCTCATCAGTAACATTCTGACCTGCCCAAGGTGTAATTTCTTTAGTAAATTTACCTTCCTCATCAACATTGAGAATAACGGGTAAATTATTTTTCTTGCCAACTTGCATATCGTCTTCACCAAAAGCAGGAGCCATATGAACTAAACCTGTCCCTTCGTCTCCAGAGACAAAATCTCCAGCCACAACAAAGTAAGCTTTTTTAGGAGGGCGGGCAAAATCAAAAAGAGGTTCATACTCTAAGCCCAACAGTTCTTTTCCTTTCAGTTCTTCAACAATCTTGTATTTTTTATCCAAAACATCTAATCTTTCTTTAGCTAAAATCAGAAACTCTTCACCAACTTTTATCTTGACATAGGTAAACCCTGGATTAGCTGCCACCGCCACATTGCCAGGTAAGGTCCAGGGAGTGGTCGTCCAAACTAAAAGGTAAGTGTTTTTTTCTCCCTTAACCGGTAACTTTAGATAAATAGTCAAATCCTTAATCTTTTGATATCCTTGGGCAACTTCGTGGGAAGAGAGGGAAGTACCGCACCTTGGACAATAAGGAACAACTTTAAAGTCCTGATATAAAAGACCCTTGTCCCAAACTTGTTTAATAATCCACCAGAGAGTTTCCATGTATTCTTTATCATAGGTGGTGTAGGAATTATCCATGTCAACCCAGTAAGCTATTTTCTCAGTCAAATCGCGGAAGAGTGGCAGATATTTTTGGACATTCTTCCTGCATTCTTTATTGAACTTTTCAATGCCAAACTTCTCAATATCTTTTTTGGTCTTGAAGCCCAGGTTTTTCTCTACTTCAAGTTCCACGGGCAAACCATGAGTGTCCCAACCATTCTTCCTTTTGACATAAAAACCTTGCATGGTTTTGAAACGAGGAATGACATCTTTGAAGATTCGAGATAGGGTGGCGTGGACACCTGGTCGAGCATTAACCGTAATGGGTCCATCATAAAAGATAAATCTGGGACCTTTTTGGGTCTTTTTCAAGGTCTTTACGAAAATCTTGTTATCTTTCCAGAATTTTAGAATCTCTTGTTCAATTTTTGGGAAGTTAAAATTCATAATTAGAGTTTTCGAAGTTCACCAACTTCAAGATTAAGCTCTTTTTTTTGCTCTAGGAGTTCATCTTCATTCAATTCTTTTAGTCCTCCCTGCAGGAGCCACAATGGACAGCCGTGACTGACAATCAAAATATTCTTTCCCTGATGTTTTTTATCAATCTCCTTGAGAAAATCTGTTACTCTTTTTTTCACGTCATTCCAACTCTCACCTCCGAGAGGGGGCTTAGAAAATTTTTGCTCCCGAACAGGAAATGCTGCTCGGTATTCCTCTTTTGATTTTCCCCAATAAATCCCCATATCTCTTTCCCAAAGCCGATTATCAAAAATTACCTCAACCTCAAGTTCTTGAGCAACCATTTCAGCTGTTTGGCGGGTCCGGGGCATATCTGAAGCGTAAATCAAATCAATTTTCTCTTTCTTAAGTTTCTCAATTGCCGCTTTTACCTGCCCTTCACCCTTTTTAGTTAATAAAATGGGGGAGGGCTCCGGCCAAGGATATAACATTTTCTTTTTCCGAACTTGATAGGGTGTTTGACCGTGTCTTAAAATAAAATAATTGTTTTGCATATTACATTTTCTCCGGAGCGGAAATGCCCATTAATCCTAATATATTTTTCAAAACAATTTTGCTGGTTAAGATTAAATCTAACCGAGCTTGAAAAACTTCTTTGTTTTCCGAAAGAACCTGGCAATCTCTATAAAATTGATGAAAGGCAGTGGCTAAATCTCCAGCATACTGAGGCAATCTTTGAACTTGATAATCTTGGGAGGTATCTTCAATAACCTCTGGAAATCTGATAAGCTGTTTGATTAAATTAAGTTCTGATGAGTGTTTTAATAATTTCAGACTTGAAACCTGAAACTTGCCTGCCTGCCGGCAAGACAGGAAACTTGAAACTTTACGTAAAATACTACAGATGCGTGCGTGCGCGTATTGTACATAATAAACCGGGTTTTTCTCTCCCTCTGCTTTGGCTAAAGTAAGGTCAAAATTCAAATGAGTATTGGCCGATTTTTGAAGAAAAAAGAATTTGGCAATGTCAACTCCCACCTCATCCAGTAACTCATCCATAGTGACAAAAGTTCCTTTTCTTTTTGAAATTTTCAACTTCTCTCCTTTCTCAACCAACGTGACAAACTGAAGCAGTAAAATATCAAGTTTTCCTTTGTGCCCCAAGGCCTCCACTCCAGCTTGGAGCCCCGCCACGTCACCGGCATGGTCGGCCCCCCAAATATCTATTACTTTGTTAAACTTTTTCTTTTCAAACTTGTAGCGATGGTAAGCCATATCGCCCGCCAGATAAGTTTCGCCGCCATCCGCTTTAACCACCACCCTGTCGCGTTTATCGCCATACTTAGAACTCCTAAACCAAACTGCTCCTTCTTTTTTGTAAATTAAATCTTTTTTCTCCAAAACCTTCAAAGCTTTGTCTATTTGTCCCCTCTGGTGAAGAGAGCTTTCTGAAAACCACTCGTCATAGTTAATTCCCAATCTGTCGGTTGTCTTTTTAATAAACTCATCAACAATAATTTTAGCCGCTTTTTGACCCGCTCGGAAAGGGTCTTTTTCTTTAATTCTTTTTCGGAGTTCATCGATGTATTTACCTTTGTATTTTGCCTCAGAATCTTTCAAAACCGAATGTCCCAAAGCCAAAATCTGCATTCCGTAATCGTTAATATAATAAGCTTTTTCTACTTTGAATCCCGCTTTTTCTAAAACATTGGCCAAAGCATCACCAAAAGGACCTCCTCTGGCATTGCCCACGGTTAACGGCCCTGTCGGGTTGGCTGAAATGAATTCAACCTGAACTTTTTTGCTTTTACCGATATTCAATCTGCCAAATTCCTCGCCCTGCTTTAAAATTTCTTCGAGTTCTTTTTGTAAATATTCTTTGGCAAGAAAAAAGTTGATAAAGCCGGGCTTGGCCACCTCAACTTTCTCAAACATAGGATTGTCCTCAATCTTTCTTGCAATTTTCTTAGCGTCAAGCTTAGCCTTCATAGCTATATTAGTTGAGTAATCGCCGTGCTTAGCATCTGCTGGATGTTCTATCCTTGCTTCTTTGCCAGTAATTTCTTTGAGTAATTTTTTGATTTCATCCCTTATCATATGTTTTAGTTTACCCCGTTAGAAATTTTATTTCAATCTCGTTGAGATCGCGGATATTTTAAGTTAAACTAAGAGAAGAGATATTTCTAACGGGGTTTAGCCCATTTTTTGCTAAAATTAAAGAGATTACGGCTCAGCTATAAAAATATGAAAACCATAATTGAGAACAAAAAAGCCTTGTTTAACTACCAGATTTTGGAGAAATTTAAAGCTGGGATTGTTTTAATCGGCCAGGAAGTCAAATCAATCAAAACCGGTAAAGTAAGTTTGCTGGGGTCTTTTGTTGTTTTAAGAGGAGAGGAAGTTTTTTTGATTGGCGCTAATGTTCCTCCCTATCAGCCCAAAAATGCTCCCAAAGATTACCAACCCCAAAGAAGCCGAAAACTGCTTTTGAAAAAAGCGGAAATTAAACATTTAATCGGCAAGGCCCATCAAAAAGGCTTGACGATGGTGCCGTTGAAGGTGTATACTGATAAGGGTAAAATCAAGCTCGAGTTTGGGATTGCCCGCGGGAAAAGGAAATTTGACAAAAGAGAAGAAATCAAAAAAAGAGAAATTGAGAGAGAAATAAGAAGAGCTTTAAAAAAACGGGGGTGAAAGGATTTGACAGAAATTTAATCTGGAATGAGCAAGCCGAGTTCTGGAATCTCGTTAAACTTTCAGAAACCAACAATAAGTGCAAACTTATTCACAAGACCCGCTCTCGCTTACGCATAAGTGTGAGCCATCTCCCTGCTGATTCTTGATAAGCAGTAAGAGGTGCCATATATCAAGATAGATAGCTGTTCCGCCTCAAATAGTTATTGAAATTTAAGGGGCTTTGAGTCCTAATTTTTTGCTTGTTTCTAATTTAAGACCCAAGAATTTAAACAAGATAAGCTTGTAGAATTGTTTCGGAAAAATTTCTGGACGAGGGTTCGATTTCCCTCCGCCTCCACAGAATTCATCCTGTTAAATAATTTTGCCAAAAAGAGTATTTGTCAACAACCAAATAAGGGCAAGAGAGGTAAGATTAATTGACCCAGAGGGGAAACAGCTTGGCGTTTTTAATTTAACTGAAGCTTTAAAAAGAGCCCGCGAGGCGGGGCTTGATTTAATTAAGATAACCGATAAAGTGGAGCCCCCTATCTGTAAAATAATGGATTACGGCAAATACCTTTATCGGCAGGGCAAAAAAGAAAGGAAAATGAGGGCAACAAAGAGCGGAGAGTTAAAGAACATAAGATTGACTTTTAATATTTCTGAGCACGATTTGGAAACTAGGGTGAAAGCTACTGAAAAATTCTTAAATAAGGACTGTAAGGTCAGAATTGAGATGAAGTTGAGAGGACGACAGAAAGCCCTTGGCAATTTTGCCAGACAAAAACTAAATCAATTCTTGGATATCTTACAAAAATCAACACCAATCAAAATTGAAAGAGAATTAAAAAGAGAAATGAGAGGCTTAACAATGATAATTACAAAAGCTTAGACAAATATGGTAAAAACCAGAAAATCACTTAAAAAGAGATTTAAAATTAGCAAAAGCGGCAAGGTTTTAAGGCGAGCTACCGGCCAGAATCATTTTCGGGCTAAAAAAACAGGTAAGAAAATAAGGCAAACTCGCAGATGGGTCAAGGTTGCCGAACCCTTGGCCAAAAAGATAAAAAGATTATCAAGATAATTTTAAATTATGGTCCGTGTCAAAAGAGGAAAAAGCGCTCACAAAAGAAGAAAGAATGTTCTCGGGCATGCTAAGGGTTTTCGCTGGGGAAGAAAGTCAAAGTACAAACTGGCAAAACAAGCTATGATGAAGGCCTGGAGTTATTCTTATCGCGACAGGAAAGTCAAAAAAAGAGAGGCGCGGCGCCTCTGGCAAATTCAAATTTCAGCTGCCTGCAAGAAACTCGGATTATCCTACAGCAAATTCATTCATCTTTTGAAAGAAAAGGATATTACTTTAGACAGAAAAATCTTATCTCAACTTGTCAAGAATTACCCTGAGATTTTTAAAAAAATAGTAGAAAGAGTAAAAACTTAAGCAAGGTATCCCTCTTTTTCTAATAGTTCTTTTTTTCTTCTTGTTCCCCTATTGTAACCACCAATCTTCCCATCAGCCCTGACAACCCGATGACAAGGAACATCGGGCTTTTTGCTTTTAGCTAAAATATTGCCTACTGCTCTCCAGGCTTTAGGTTTGCCGGCTCTCTGAGCCACCGTTTTGTAGCTTAAAACTTTACCCCTGGGAATTCTTTTAACTACCTTAAAAACTTTTTCTTGAAAGGAAAGCATATGCTCTACCCTCTAATACATCCAGGAAGACAACAGCCAAATAAGCAGAACTGCCGCTATTCCCAAAACCACCAAAATAAATTGATTTTGGGGAGATTTCTTTAGAAGTTCTTTTTTGTCCGGGGCTTGGACTTGTTTTTGGTTTGTCATAGATTTTTATTCTTTATTAATCTTACTCCAAATATTGAAGAGTGGAAGTAGAAATTAAAAGAGGCAATGGCCTTTGAAGGTCGGCCAGCTTTTGGGACTGGTGGATAATAATGGCCCCAACGATTGCCGCTAAAATAATTATAATTGTTAAAGCAAGCAGGGTTGAAATTCTTTTGAGGAAAATGGATTCTGATGAATAGAACATATGGTCTATTTGAAGAGATTTTTATTTGAAAAATTTTAATAATTTCTCTAAGGGTCGGGTATTAATAATATCTCCAGCGCTTGCCCAGCCCCGACGGGCAGTGGCAACGCCGTACTCCATAAATCTCATTTGGTCTTGGTGGTGAGAGTCGGTGTTAATTGCTAATTTTATTCCCATCTCAACTGCTTTTTTGACATTAACGTCATTTAAGTCCAATCTTGCAGGGCAAGCGTTCACTTCTAAAATTGTTTTGGTTTCTTTGGCTGCCCGCAAAACTTTATCAATGTCAATTTGGTACTCGTCCCTTCTTTTTAGAATTCTGCCGGTTGGGTGGGAGATAATTTTAATGTGGGGATTTTTCATTGCTCTGATAATTCGCTCGGTCATTCTCTCTTTGGCCATTTTCATATTTGAATGAACGCCCGCTATGGCATAATCCAGTCTCTTCAAGGCCTCGTCTTTAATGTCGATCGACCCGTCGTTCATAATGTTGGTTT
>CAYYIZ010000009.1:0-9261 GCA_964472105.1 uncultured Candidatus Saccharibacteria bacterium
ATTAGGCGAACAGATTTTCCTTGACCTTGACATAAACCAATACAAGAAAAACAAAATGGAATACCTGAAAGAAATGGCTCAAGGCACAGCTAATGAAGCAGCCTTAAGCAAGGAAGAAAAAACCCTTCCCCCGATGTCTTCTTACGAAAGAAGGATTATTCACTTGGAATTGTCTCAAAGAGAAGACATAACCACAGAAAGCATTGGCGAGGAGCCCGAAAGAAGAGTGATTATTAAGCCAGCATAATCTATACCTGAACAGGCTTTTATAATTACAAGAGAGGGAGAGATACAAAAATTTATTTTTGGATTTCGACCGAACGCGGTAATTAGAAGATTCTCGCCGAAAGGTGAGGATCTTACTTTATCGGGTAAATAGCGATGGCTGAGGCGCAGGGTTGGTATCCCCACTTAAAAACTCCACTTGAGCCCATACACTGGTTGATACGATTATCTGAAAGATCGGGGTCGTTAACGGCGAAAACCTCACTGTGTTTGCCAGTTGCCAAGTCATGAAAGGTCGCGCATAAAGGAGGGACACACTTATCGTGCTCAAAAAGAACCACTAAACACCTGCCATCAAGCTCAATTGACACTGCTTTATCATTCCAGCCATTGCCGCAAGCAGCCGTATCTTCTATGTCAACCGGTTTATAAATAGGGTGAGGAATTTCACAAACATCATTGTTGTCATCTGGGTCATCGTAGAAATTTGGGTTTTTGTAAAGAGTAACCTTCTTACAATTTTGTTCTGGTCCTATTTGAAAAACATAGGCGGAAGAAACGCCGGTAACTTTGCCCCAGCCATCATAAGTATTACGAGGATAAGAGGAAGGCACATCAGCAATGGCTGTATTTTCTTTGGTGTTAGGATCGTCCCAAGGAACATTGCCCTCGTCATCTTCGCGTTGCTTGTCTCCATCTCTATCTCTTTTTTCTATAAATATTCTCAGTTCGTTCTTGAAATGGGCATCGGTGAATAAGAAAGCGGCAAAATCGCTATGCTTTTCGCTGCCCACTATTTGATTTTTGATTTCAATTTCTTTTGTTTTATCGTTAAAATTGTCAATGTCATCAAGGTTTCCTATGTCTCTGTTTAGATAGAAAATCTCTTTCTCTTGTTCGCCCAGGAGATAAATCCCCGGGGAGGTTGACCTTACTTCAATTGATTGTATGGGCCAAGGCGCGTTCTCCTCTCTCTCAATCCAATCTGTGGATTCCCCGGTATAGCTTGTTGAGGAGAAAGCCATTGCCTTTAATTCTCCAAGGGCGGTGCCAAAAATTTCTAATTCTTCGGGCTTAAAACTATCTCCGTATTTTTCCTGAACGTTAGGAATGCTTATTTCGGTAATCTTTTTTTCTTGGGTCCCGGTAGAATCAGTATAAATTAATCTTACTCCTCTATCAACTTCAAACTTATCAATGTCAATCATTGTTAGTTCGGGGTTGACCGTGTTTAAGATTAAATAAGAGCCAAGTAAAATCACTAATCCCAAAAGAGCGCTGAAAATACGGGTTTTAGCCGCTCGCATTTGTTCAGGGGCCCCGGTTGAACTCAGGTAAAGAAATCCACCGTAAATTAAAGAGCCCACAGCGATTAAAACCCCGATTATTATAGCCAAGCTGAAAATGTAGCTTATGTAACCCGGCAATTCGGTAGCTCTGGTTATTGTTTTTGTGCCGATTTCTGGGTACTTAACTTCGGGAGTAAATTGAGCCGAAACAGAACTGAAACCAATAAACAGCAAAAGCAGAATAGCTAGGGAAATGGCAATTTTTTTTGGTTTGTTTCTATAAAACATATTCTTTATTTTCAATATGAGTGGCAGCCCGTCCAGTTAAGCAAGCTTTTGCCGCAAATCCATCTTTGGCAAGCCGCTATTTTGCATTCTTCAGCGGTCCCGCCTTGTTTGGTGCATTCGAAATCTGGGAGAAGTCCTTCGCAAAGGCAGGTTAGGCATTCTTCAAGCTTTTCCCCGGAAACAGCTTTCTCGCATTTGCTTCGGCAAGCGCCATAGAATTTACAGCCGGTTGCTTTTAACCAGGAATATTGATGAATGGGGCTTTGGTCAAGGCACTCTTGACATTTTTCAGGGTCAGAATTAGTGCCGCCAGTATCAGTACATCGTGGTCCTGGAAGAGGCCATACCGGAGCAGTTGATTCACATCCAGTGCAAAGGCAGTCTTGGCAATCGGTGCTATAGGGATTTTCTTTACAATGTTCTTCGCAGTCATCAGTCCACCACTTTGGCCAGTAGGCTCTTTGTTCTAATGCCTCAAGACACTTCACAGTGGCTTTAGGAATGATTTCTTCCCGGTAAGCTTTTTCCCAATCTTCTTGGGACATTCGCCACTTGTCAAAGTCCGCTCTGGTTTTCTCTAATTTTCTTTGAGCAAATTCAATTTTGGTTATCCCCTTTAAGCCGGCTAAAAGTTCCAGCCGACAATCTTCGGGCTCGGAAGGAACTTCATTCTCGCATTGATAGTATCTATCAATTGCTTCTTGACTTACCTCTAAAGTTAACAGACAATCTTCAGGATCAGATGCGTTCAGGCAGTTGTAAACTTTGGCGACCTCCTCTTCTCTGATTATATCCTCTTCTATTTGTTCTGTCGAGCTGGAAAAAACATCATTAATTTTTTGTATTGATTTCACTATGCCAGCGAGAGAATCTGTAATTAGGGCAACTTGGCTATCTAAAGCCGGGCAGGGTTTCCCTGAACAGGCCTGGCGGAAACTACAAACAGCGATGCAGGCAGGATATCTGACCAGAGTGATACACCAGAGCAGAGTGGCTTTTAAGGTAATTTTTGCTTGAGCATTTACGCACATTGCCTGGCACGTTTCTTTTGAAGTATCACAGTTGGCAGCATCTTTGCCAATGGAAGCCAAAGCAGCATTGGCTTTTTCAATTTGATTAGAAACTTCACGATGGATATTTGAGGTTTCTTTAACTAAGGTATCCATGGCCTCTAAGGTTGCGTCCAAAGCGGAACCTATACCAATTGGTTCGTGACAAGCCAAAGTTCCTTCATCTTGAGCAGAAACTTTTTCTTTCCCCTCTGAGAAAAGGAAAACAAGGGAGCTGAAAAGCAGGGCAAGAACAAGGAAGACAATAACAAATTTTTGATTGATTTTTTTCATATTATTCCCTGTTTGCGTTTTCCAATTTATTGGCTTCGTCGTTAATAAACTTTCTGCCAAAAGTCCAGCCCAGCCAGCAATAAACATTCAAGAGAGGGTCAAGACAGGTGACAGAAATGCCAGAAATGCCAAAGGTTAATCGGCAGTAACTTCTGCCACAGAGGCATTTATCAGTCATATATTTAAGAAAGATGGCCCAGGATTCCAGGAAAAGGGATCTCTGCCAAAGCTGATTGGCTTTACTGGTTACCGGAGATACCTCGGGGTTTCCTGCTCTTTCAATGTCTCTGATTTTGTTAAAGTTAAAGAGAATTGAAGCAAGGGCGCCGCTTAACTGGTTAAAAGGAACTTGAAGGTCGGGACAAACCCTGCCCCCGACATATTTTGTTGATTCTCCGTACGTTGTTGTGGTTGCTATGGTGCTTGTCGTTTCTCCCGTTGTCGGGTCTGTTGAGGCAACGGTTGATGTCGAAATTGATACTACTTTTGTCGGGCAGGGAATTTCCTCTGAAGATTCAGCAGTGTATTTGCCGTATATCCCTGTTGCCGGGAGGCACTTAATCATATCCCAGAAATCCCCTATCTGAAAAGAAACAGTAGCTTCATATTCTGGCAGCTCTGTAAGCGTTTCATGGGCTTTAAATTCTTTTAAATCTGCGATGTCATCTCTAAGGGCTTGAAGATCTGCTAAAAGCTGGTTGACAGCATTAATTATCTCTTGAATCAGTTGTATTGCTTTAAGGAGATTAATCACCCCCATTACTTCCAGGGCTTTTGCTTTGAGTTCATCAATCTTGGGTTCCGCTCCATCAATCTCTGCTTTGGCTTCCTCAATGTCTGCTTCAGATACCCCGAACTCAATGAGCTTTGGTTTGATTTCATCAATTTTATTTTTAACGTTTTGCAGATCTTGCTTTATGCCCTCACAGTCACTTTCAATCTGGGTATTGGTTGTTTCCAAGTCCACATCTACAGCCCCAACCTTCTTATTTATTTTTTCAAGGGCGTCTATTATTCCCTCAAGTTTCCAAAGGAGGTCAAAATGGTCTCTTAATCGACAGACCTCTTCAGGGGGCCAGGGTTCTTCCTCTTGGACTATTTCTTTGCGTTCGCACTGGTATAGAGTAACCTTTTTGAAAAGACAGAAAGGAATACCGCAGTCAACGTAACGCCAAACCCCACCATAATCTCCATCTGAACCACCCTCTCTTTTATTGCCATATTGTATGGGGAGACATTGGGTCTTGTTGCCGCTGCAGCACCAGCCCTCTTTTGTCCCCGTCTTCTGCCAATAATACTCCATACACTTGCCGCTCAAGCACCAGCGAAAATCACCGCAGCTTTCCCCATCAGCCCTTCCTTCGCAGGATTCAACATTTTGGATTTGCCCGGACTCTAATTGGGAAATTTTATCGGAAAGTTCTTCAAAAATTGGTTTTATGGCATCAATTCCACCTTGAACAATATCTGAAGGATTTTTGTTTTCAATCTCTCCAAGATAAGATAAAATAGCTGAAATTTTCGGTTTTGCTTGGCAAATCACGCCTAACATACCTATTATAGCAGAGGTAAGATCTTCTCCTCCTTCTATATAAAACTCAGCAAGTATTTGCAGGACAGCATTATTTTCAGCAATAATTTTATCAATAAGATTTTCAATTTCGTCATTCCCGGCCATCCTTTTCATCATTTCAAGGATTCCTTTAATCTCACCGAAGGTTGGTATGGGCGGGCCAGGGCTTAAAAACTTGTCAGCAAAAATATCTCCTATCTCGTTAATCAAACGGTAAATTCCTTTTAATTGACCTTCAGAGAAAGTGCCAACAGTCTTTCTCATCTGGTAAATTTTGCCTCTTACCCGATTGATTTCTTGTTGGATGTCGTATTTAATGCGCACCATTTCCATTAAGGTGCTATAAAATTCGTTAAGCTCGCTTAAATCAATATCTGGAATAACTGCCAGAAGCTCGTTAAGTTTTTCGGCAAGTTCTTGGGCATTTTGGTATAAAGCCATGATGTCTTGGATAATATCCAAAACCATCTTAAATTTTTTGTAAAGGTCATATAAATCCAGAATTTTGTTGATGAGCTTTAAAACCTTGGCTATCTCCGCCACCTCTCCAGCGCAAGCTTCCGGATAGAAAAAGCAGACAATCATCATCGTAATGTCAATGCTAATTTCAAATTCAGGGAGACCCCAGGCGCAAGCTGTTTTGCAGTTGCCGGTAGTGATGTAAGGGAATTCTTTGCCCAAAATAGGGTTACACTTGGTGAAGGGGTCGGTCAGCTCAAACATCTTTCTGGCAACAGTTACTTCCTGGGCGGCTCTGTCCTGGATTTTTTTGAGAAGATAACAGGCCTCTCGAAGCTCGTCTGTCTGGAGAGCCTCGTCATAAAAAGGAACTTTTGGTTCGCAAATGTCTAAATAATTGATAGGCGAGGGAGCGACTCCTGAAGTAGGAGGTGATGGAGGTGATGGAGGCGACGGAGGTGACGGAGGCGACGGAGGTGACGGAGGCGACGGAGGTGACGGAGGTGTCCCACCTAAGGATTCGTTCATAGCTACAATCTCATTCCATAAAGTGGAATCGCCGCCCGCTTCTGGTAAGAAACCGCTGCTTAAGTAATAAGCTAACCCTTCTGGGAGTCCTCTGTTTATCGTTTCTTTCCATACATCATACTGCATACGGATGCCATCAGAGATAGTCCATCGGTCATAACCGAAAGCCATAATAACCGGGACATGTTCAGCCCCGCATTGGTCTATGAGCAAGCGAGTTCCTGTATCATAGTCCAGCCCGGTAATTTTTCCTCTCAGGTATCCTGCCGGATCGGATTGGGCCATAGGATAGATGTCAGTCCCAAAAACATCACAATAGCCACATACATCCCAGCCATGACGGCTCCATTCATCATCACCATGGGCAACAAAGATTTTCCAGTTTGGATTTACCTCTTTGATTTTGCGATAGGTGTTTTGTATATTTTCTAGCGTGCTTCCAATAGCATATGGTTCTTCGAATTGCCATCCCCAGATAGCAGGGTCATCTTTGCGTTCTAGTTTCAACCATTTCCATGTTTCGAAATCCTCTTGGTCACCGGGATAGGGCATAAGCCCTATCTGGTATTTCTGGGCAGCTTCACTCATTTGGTCTCGGTAGGCTTTTGTGCCTCGATAATAGTTATCATACAGCTGGGCAAGATTAAAGCCGCCTCCAGCCAAACGTTTCATTTGAGTATCAATATCGGAAATGGAAGGGTTAAAAGTCCAAGCTATCTTATAGGGCGCCTCTATCGTTGTTGCTTTCCAGTCATCAGATAGTGAGGTTAAACTCCCATCACCATTCTTTGTTAAATAAGAAGCGGCATTAATTTTACTTACTGCTTTAACTGCCTGAGTTTTTTGCGGGGCAGGGAAAAACTGAAAAACAAAGACAAAGATAAGCAGGCAGGAGACAGAAATTTTAATGTATTTTTTTTGGAAAAAAGAAGTCATTTTAAATTAAAGGTTTTTTAAGGAGTCCAACATAAATCCCTCAGACATTATTTTACCCCAGGCCTTTTCAACAAGAACATTCATATCCTCAGCAATTTTTTCAGCCAATTCATCGGCTTTTTCTTCAGAAATTTTTTGGCCGGTTTTTTCAGCTATATTCTCAATCAGGGCCTTGGTAAACTCTTGGGACATTCTCTCTGACATAGTTCGGATAATTTGGTCAATTTCTTTGTCTAATTCAAGTTCAGCCATAGTTTCGTCAATTGCTTCCTCAATGTCTTGGTCGGTTAAACCGAGAAAATCAGCAATACTCCCCTTCCAGCTTTCTGGTAAAAGTTCAATTAACTTTTTACTTGTTATCCAGTCCGGCAAATAATCCTTCAAACAAATATTCAATCGGTCTCTGATTTCTTGAGGTAATAAGCTGAGCAAGCTCTTTGAGAGACATTCATAGATTTTTGAATCGGTATGTTTATTGATTATATTAAGAAGAGAATCAGAAGGGGGGTTAAGTAAATACCCATCAAGCTCTGGGAAATAATCAACAAAAGATTTATTGAAAGTGTCTTTAACTTCCTGAGGTAGATTCTGATAAAGAGGAGTGTTTAAAATATCGGCTAATTCGGGATTATTTAATTCGTCGCGGATAAAGTTTGTTAAAGGTTTCTTTAAAATTCTAATCAAATCGTTTAAAAGGTCAGGCCGCTCGTCCGGTGTAAGATAATCCTCTATTATGTAGACCAGAAGTCCTACGTCAGATGGCAAAAGGTCAAGCAAAGTGGCGCCTTCTATCCCTAAAACCTCAAGAGGAGTTTGTTGAATCTCTTCCGGCAGGAGATCCAAAATCTTAGTATAAAAGAGGGTTTGGCGCTGGCTTTGAGTGAGCTGGTTTAAGGGAGTTTTGACAATGTCGGGCAGGAAATTGATAAGGGATTTAGTCAGTTCGTCCGGGAGAAGGCCGGCCGGGCTTATTTCGAAAAAGTCCTTTAAGTCCTGGGGAAAATAGTCGTAAAGAGTTTTCTCAAAAACAAAGTCAATCCCCAGGAAAGAAGCCAAACTGCCAGAAAGAATATCTTGTATTTCCTGCGGCAAAAAGTCCTTAAGAGTTTTTGTTAAAATGTCTTTTATTTCTTTCGGCAGAAAATCAATGAAATCCTTATGGAGAAAATCCCGGGCGTCTTTCGGCAAAAGACCCTCAATGTCTTTTTCCAGAAAATCTTTAATCTCTTTGGGAAGAATGTCTTTCAAGGTTAAAGTTAAAAGCTCGTCTAATTTGTCCTGGAATTCGTAAACATCTTTCAAAAAGCTGTCAAGATAATACATAATGTATGATTCTATATAGCCCCTGACAATTTCTGAAATAACCAATTCTATCCCCTCCATCAGGGCTAAGATTATAGCTTCAAACTGTGAAGGAAGATTTTCAAGAAGAACATTAGTAATCGTATCTACTACCTCTTTGACAATATCGTCTGCCTTTTCCCAGATAGCGTTCTTAATTTCCTCAATTTTTTCCGTCAAAAAGTCGTTAATTTCCGTTAAGAGGTCAGCCACAATAGTAAATGGTAAAACCTCGGCAATTCTCTGGTGAAGAATGCCAGAAAGGGTTGGAGACAAATCAGCCATTTTTGTTGAAAGAAAATCTTTAATCTCTCTGCTCAATAAATCGTAAATACCGCTTTGAAAAATCTTTTTTATATCTCCTCCGGTAAATTTATCTATCAAGTCCAAAACGTCTGTTGAAAGAGCCTCCTGCAAGATTGGCGGCAATCTTTCTTCCAATCTGGAGGTAAAAAGAGTAGTCAGTTTTTCAGTTAAGGAGCCGGAGCTTTGAGCATGGGCTTGGGCAATTAATGCCAGTTTCTTCTCAAAAAGCATTGAGACCTTCTCCCCAGCTTTTTCAGCCACTTTTTCACCAAGCTTTTCGGCTGTCATTTTTGAAATAGCGTCAGCTAAAGCAACCAAGAAATCTTCAAGAGTCTTTATTGTTCCTTGTTCCAAGCTTTTTCTGATAATTTCCTCCCAGTCGCTTTCGGAAATTAAATCAAATATATCAACACCCAAAACCTCTTTAACAATTTCGGCGAGCATCTTGTTTAATTCGGCCGGGGTGGTATTAGAAAAGACCAAAATTGGGTTTAATCTCTGGGTTTCGTTGATAGCTTGCTGGTTTTCCCATTTGTCGTACGGGAAGTAAAAGGTGGCTGGGTCAGGCAGGATAATTTTTTCACCATCTATTTCTCTTATTAATCTTGAATCGGGCCAGCCGTCAAAACTTGTTGCTGTTGTTATCTTTTCCTCTTTATCCAAAAGATATCTCTGAAAGGCAAACTGTCCGTAATCTATTTCGTCCTCAGGCAAAGACATTAACATACCGGCTTTTTTCATTTCCAGATAATCAATTACTATCGGTATTTGCATGGCAACCAGTCTTACCCTTTCTGCCTCAAGCTTGCCGATGGCTGCTTTGGTTGAGCTTGCCCTTTCAATGATTAGATCTTTATCACAGTCAATGTCGCATTGATTTTTTTCTGGGATGCACTGACATTTCATATAGCTGAGACTGACCTCGGTTTTAGTTTGGCAATTTGACATCCCACAGCTGCAAGCCTCGGTCGCC
>CAYYIZ010000010.1:0-9232 GCA_964472105.1 uncultured Candidatus Saccharibacteria bacterium
TTTAAATAATCCTGGGAATAACAACCAGAATATTTTGCTGCTTCTCTAAGGGAGATATATCCCCTAAAGCTCTGTCTCTCTCTCTCTCTCTCTCTCTCTCTCTCTCTCTCTCTTAAGTTCGGAATTTTGATTGTTCTTCAAATGTCCAAGCATATTATATCTTCTATCGGATATTATTAATATTACCTTGGACTAAAAGCTTCTGTCAACCTCAATCTGGGGATAACTTTCTATTCGGCTTATTCTTCCTGGAGCCCCCTTAAAAGTTCTTCTATTTCTTCTGGAGAAAGAGGTTCTTCTCCTCCAGGAACTGATTCTGGTTGAGGTGTCTGTTGGGGCAGAAGAAACTGCGAGGGAGAAAATGCTCCCAACATTCCCGGAGGCAGGATTTCCTCAATTGATTTAAATTCTTCGGGAGAGGCAACTTCTACCTTTTTGTTAAAATCAGATAATTTTAAATCAATCTCTATTTTTACTTTTGTTTCCCCCAGATCAAATTCTTCAAGTTGTTCAAACTGGGAAAGCTTTATCTCTTTTTCTCCTTTAATTCTTCTTAACCAATTGTCTTTGTCTATCCAAGCTTCAAAAGTTATTGGGCCAGTTTTCTCAAAAAAGTCCTCAAAATTCTCTGGCAAGTCCTTTATTATTTCTTTTAATTTCTCCTCGTAAGAACCTTTCTCCTCTTCCGGGAGATATTTTTTGATTTCTTGAAGAAACTCTAAAATTGCTTCTTTAAGAATTTGTTCTTTTAAAAGAAGCAGGAAATGATGGCTTTCCACCCCATCAACTTCTTCCATGCCAAAATCAGATTTGACCTTAAAGAACTCCCCCTTTCTTTTTCCGAAAACCCTGACAAATTCATTGATAATTTCTTTTTCGGTTTCTTCTTCAATATTTTCAACCGCCTCGGTTCCCAAACTCTCAGTCAATTTTTCTTTACTTATCTTGAACCATTGGTTTTTGAGTTCTTCAATGTTGCTGAACAAAAAAGGAATATTGGGCAGGGTTTTCGCCATAAGGTAAATATCTCCTCCAATACCCCTAACCTCTCCGCTGAGAGAAAACGCCATTTGCTCGGTCCCTAAACTTAGTTTAACTTCTGAGGAACTTTTAGGAGTTTTGACGTCTAAATTACTTATGAAATCGATAGAAACTTTGAAATTTTCTGCCTCGTCTTTATTCTCTGAATCTTTAATTTCAAAATTGATATTCCCCTGAACCTTAAAACTTTTCAAGGTAGCCAGCTTGGTTATTGCTTTTGCCAAAGTCGCTTCTCTTGAGAGAGAAAATGGATTCCAAAGAGGATTCCAGGCTTGTGTGGCAAGTACAGCTATCGTTGCCCCGACTATTATCACCGCTACAATTGGCAATAAAACTTTGAGTTTTGTCATGTTATTTCTTAATTAATGATTAAACTAAAATCTTCCGGGTTTATCTCAACGGTATTTCCTCTTTTCAGTTTACCACTTAGAATGGAGTTTGCCAATACGTTCTCCACTTTATCTTGTAAGACCCTTCTCATTGCTCTTGCTCCAAGGGTTGGAGAATATCCAAGTTCAACAATTTTTTCTTTTAGTTCTTCGGTAATTAGAAATTCCATTCCTTTATCTGAGAGATTTTCTTTCAAACCGCCCAACATAAGTTGGGCAATATCTAAGAGATTTTCCCTAGAAAGAGGTTTAAAAACAACCACCGCATCAAAACGGTTAATGAACTCCGGCCTAAAAATCCCCTGTTTCAAAAGATAATCCAAAAGGTCTTCTTTAATAATATCTAATTTCTTATCTTCCCTGATATCTTGTCTGATGACTTCCGCTCCGGCATTACTGGTGGCGATGATGATGTTGTTTTTAAAGTCTACCCTTCTGCCGTCTCCGGCGGTCACCCATCCTTCGTCTAAAATCTGCAGGAATAAATTTAAAATATTGGGATGAACTTTTTCAATTTCATCAAGTAAAAGCAAAGAAAATGGATTTTCCCGAACCGGAGTTGTTAACAGTCCCTCTCTCCCCTCGCTTCCGATTAACCTTTTAATATCGTCAGTATTTTGAAATTCCGACATGTCTAATCTTACCATCCGTTTTTCCCCGCCAAAGTAGACATCGGTTAAAACCTTTGAAGTTTCTGTTTTACCAACTCCTGTCGGACCCAAAAACAAGAACGAGCCAATTGGCCCTTTTCTTACCCGGACTTCAGCTCTAGCCCTTCTTAAGGCGGCACTTACCTCCCGAACCGCTTCTTCTTGATTAATAATTCTTTGATGAATCAATTGCTCCAAATTCAACAAAACTTCTTTTTCTTTTTCTTCAAGTTCTCCCAAGGGCACTTCAACTTTTTCTGAAACAACTTTCTTAATATGCCTTTGTTCCAAAATCTGGTCTTTTGTGTAAAGAACCAGATAAGAAACCGCTTCATCTAAAAGCCGAATCGCTTTCTCAGGAAAGGGAGTTTGAGTCAAATAACGTGAACCCAATCTTAAAATTTCTCTTAAGGCCTTGTAGCTTATAAATCTTTTGTGCCTTCTTTCAAAAAAAGGAACGTAATTTTCCAGGAATTTCAAGGTTTCCCTTTCTGAAATTTCGGCCACTTCAACTTTTTCAAAAAGATTACCAAGCGAGGGATTTCTTTCAATAATTCTATGAAGGCCGTCGTAAGTGGTTATGGCAACAATTTGAAAAGTGGAAAGCGGCAAATAACGGCTTAAAATTTTAGAAACGTCCACTGTCCCCGGTTTTGAAACTTCAGAAACAAAATTATGAAATTCGTCAATTACTAAAATAACATTGCCGGCTCTAACCGCCTGGCTGAAACATTCATCTAAAATAGTTTCTGATTCTTCAAGGGAACGGATTTGGGCGGCCAAAGCGGTTAAATCAAATTTTAAAATTCTTTTGTAATTTATGTTTGGGGAACTTTTCCCAAAAAAGGCTTGTTGGGCTATTGCTTCAACAATGCTCTCTCTGCCGGTTCCGGGAGTTCCCACCAATAGAACATTATTTATTTCTTCTTTCTCCAACACTCTTTCAACCTGCTTAATTTCTTTTTTATGCCCAATAATTTCCCTAAAGCCCGTCTTTCTTAAATGCTCTCTTAGATCCAAGCTATATTTGTCTAAGGTTATCGTGTAGCCGGCCGCCCAATCCTTACCAATTGAACTCTTTTTAATTAAATTCTCGTAATCCCAAAATCTTTTTTGCTCAGTAACCTTTTCTTCTATTCCTTCATACCAATTAACCAGATTCTCAATGTCTTCTCTTTTCAAATCGGAAAGCACTAAAAATTCTTTAAAAAGCTCGTTGTTTTCACTAAAAGCAATTAAAATGTCTCCAACGCCAATTCTCTTTTCTCCCCTATTTTGAGCAATTTTCGCTGATTCAAAAATTATTTTAAGAAAATCTTGGTTGCTCTCTTTGGGAAGCTCTTTTTTTAATTGTCTGCCAAGCTCCTGAAAGCTCAAACCGCCTCGGCCAAAAACAAAATCAATTTCTTCATTTTTCAAGCTAATTAAATAGTAAAGCAGGACTACCCCGGGTATGTCTGTTAGTTTTCTTTTTCTGGAATACCGCCAAGCTTTTCGGCAGGCTCGAGCCGCCCGCAACCCCAAAAAGGAAGCCAGGTTAAAATCGTCCGGCTGGAGAATAGCTTCGGACAATGAGTATTTAAGTTTTGGCTGCTTAAGTTTTGAGTTAAAAAACAAGCTGACCTCCCAGAAGAAAATCCAAAAAACCAAACTTAAAATTATTCCCCCCAAAATCTTTGTCAAAATTTCATCGGATAAAATTTCGGTCAGAACTCCGAAAATAAAAAGAGCTAAAAAAATTAAGAGGGACGAAAAAAATAAAACCTTAAAAAACCTTCCTAATTTAAATATTGGATTTCTCTCCCATTTTAGAGCTTGGTAAATTGAAGTTTTTTTAAAATCAAAAATCATTTTTATAGCAAAAGTCTAATTCCAAGATAGAGCCCAAAAAGTAATATAATCGGCAAGAATAGCCAAGCCAGAAAGATTATTGCCCCGCCAATAAAAATAAAGAGCTCAACGATTAAGCCAATAATAATGGTAACTGTGCGGATAAATGCTCCTAAGCACCTGGAAATCATATTGGAGGTAAATGCCCTGGCATATCTCTTAATATCAAGTCCCCTGCCGTAGGCCTCCTTGTATCTTCGCCAGTGAGAAAAAAGGGTTTTGCCAATCTGCGCAATTGAAAAGAAATTGAAATTAAAAAGCAAAAAGTTCTTAAAAGCTTTCAGTAGAGCTCTTGATTGCTCAAAAAAATGCCAAACTAAAAATCTTAAAAATATGTTTCTTTTCGGTGAAGCCTCAATCATGCCTTTAAGAGATGTATACCCAAACTGGCAATCTTACCGGCGGCAAAAACCAAAATGCCCACAAAAATTGACCAAGCAATCAAGTTAAAAAGATGCGGCAGAAAGTCCGGAGGGAGCATCTCCCCAAACTGCTCTTTAATAATTTGCTGCATTTGCTCTTCCGGACTGCCTTTTTCTTGCTTTGGAGAAACTTCCTGGACTTCTTGAGCTTTAAAAATCTCGTAGGAAGGTTTTTGGGCCGTAAAAATTTCGTATGAAGACCAAATCCCCCAGGTTATCATTAAAACCCCTCCAATTAATAAAATCCAACCAATTATCTTTTTCATAGTATTTTTAGCAATTATTGACCTTTATCTATTCTATCATTTTCAAGGAAAAAAGAAATAAAGAGAAAAATAAAAAGTGGACGATGCAGGATTTGAACCTACGACCCCTGCAATGTGAATGCAGTGCTCTACCGCTGAGCTAATCGTCCTCTCTGCTATTTTACTATTTTAAATCCCCAAGATAAAGAGGTACAATAAAGATGTTATGAAGTTTTTTGAGTTTCATTTTAATCCCAAAACAAAGAAAAAAGATGCTATCTTTGATACTTTTTGTTTTGTTCCGCAAACCAAAATAGAAGAGAGTTCAGGTTGTTTGTATCTGATTGGAGAGTTAAAAAACGTTTTGTCAAAAACAGAAAATTTTTTAGCTGATATTGCTGAAATTATAAAAGAAGAACATTACAAACTTCCCCGACGTTCAGCCCAAGATTCTTTTAGGGAAAGCTTGGAAAAAGCAAACGAGTTTTTGGCTCTTCAAATCAGAAAAGAGAACGTCGGTTGGCTGGGAAACTTGAACTTTGCCGTAATATCGTTAACTCCGGATTTTCTGATTAATCTTTCCAAAGTTGGCGGCCTAAAAGTTCTTCTTTTGAGAGAAGGGGAAGTTTTTAACATTGGCGAGAATCTAACCATTCAAAGCTCTGCCGTAAAAACATTTCCAAATCTTATTGAAGGAGAGTTAAACGAAGGAGACAAAATATTAATGGTAACCGAAGAAGCTTTTGAGGTTTTCAAAAATGAGGGAATAATGCAAAACTTAGCTTCCGCCAAAAAGGCAAAAGAGATAAAGAAGATTTTTAAGGAGAAAAAGAAAATTCTGCGGAAAACTTTTGGCGCTTGCCTTTTGATACTTCCCGAGAAAAAAAGAGTTATAGAGAAAGTCCCAAAGAAAGGAGCACCTCTTTTAAATATCCAAAAAATTCCCTTCCTCACTCCTCTGTTCAAATTCCCGGCGAAAATTCTTCCCCGTTCTTTTGTTTTACGAGAGAAACTGAAAAAAAGCTTAATTGCTCTTTTGATTCTGACTATTTTATTGTTTTTGGGCTATTTAATCTTTAAATAAAAAAGGAGGGTGGTTGTCCCCTCCTTTTTTCAATATCTGGTCTAAGCTTATTAAATAACAAGTCCTATTCCCAACCAAAGATTGGGTTCTTCTCCAAAGGCGTATCTAATCTCCAAAAGAAGCTCTGTCTTTTCTCTTTCTCGATCAAATAGTCCAGCCCATTTCAGCTTTGCCTTAGCGCCAAGAAACATTTCAATGCCCTCTTTTCCATTTTCTATGCTGATAACTTGAGCGCCAAAAGCAGGCGCTTCCAAATCAAGCGATTCTGATTGATAAAGTCTTAATCCCTTTTTTATTCCGAAGTAAACAATTCTGGGATATTTGTCCCGGCGGCTGCCATAAAAAACATCTAGTAACGACGTTTCTATTTGTAGCTCCGCCACCGAACCGAAATCAAGCACTCCTGCAACAACTCCCAATCTAAATAACCTTCTCGTCGTCTCTATCTTCAGTCCCCTATCTATTTCTGCTAATCTTCTCTTTAGTCTATCTTTCAATCTCTTTAATCTTACAAGTATATACTTGATCCTTGAGCTTTTTCTATCCAACTCATCAAGTCTATAGCCAACTCTCTCCCACTCTTTCCAAGCTGTTTCAGAATCCGTATAAGCTTTTTTTAATTCTTCCCAGCTCTTTCGTTCTTCCTGGATTTCTTTTTCCATTTCTTCTGTCTCAACGGCCAAAATTTCTATTCCCCAATCCGTCCAATTAATCCGATCCAAGAGTTGACGTTTGTCTAGCTCAAGTAGTTTTTGCTCTGTTTCTCCAATTCTTCTTTCAATCTGTTCTATCTGCCAATTTTCCATCCAAGCAAAAACCATTGTGCTAAACATTCCCAAAATAACCAACATCCCCATCAAAGCAGTTAATATTTTTTTCATTCTGATCCCCTCCTTTTCTTTCTTTATTTTTCTAAATTAATTCTTTTCTTCACCTCTTTTATCTTTTCCAAGATAATATTGATTTTCTTTGGTATTCTTACTCCTAAAACAATCTTTTCCGAGAAAGATGATGTATCTTCAAAAGCATCCCACATTTCCTTTAATCTGCGAATATCCTTTTGTAGTTCAGAGAGATAATCTATAAAATCTTCTAACTTAGTGCCCGTTAGTATCTGGGCAATCCACTTAAGCTTATTTTCTAGTATTTCTATTTCTAATTTTGGCTTTTTATTCTTCAGTTTTTCTTGCTGACGTGAAAATATATTATTAAAGAGCATTTTACTGCCTCCTTATTTATTTTTTGATAAACAAAAACGGCGGTACTTCTCCCTTTAGAGTACCACCGTTTTTGAAAAATGTCAAGTTGTGTAAAAAATTCTTACTTCAGTTCAACTTTGGCGCCGGCTGCCTCAAATTTCTTTTTTATCTCTTCTGCCTCTTCTTTTTTGACATTCTCTTTTATCATTTGTGCTTCTTTTTCAGCAGCGTCAACCAAATCTTTTGACTCTTTCAGTCCTTTTTGGGTGACATCGCGAATAGCTTTGATTACTTCAATCTTTTTGTTGCCAATGTCAGTCAATTCAATATTATAGGCGCTTTTTTCTTCAACAGCGCCAGCTGCCTCACCGGCAATACCACCTCCAGCTACAGAAACAACTTGTTGGGGAGCAGCTGAAACTCCAAATTTCTTCTCTAAAATCTTAACCAATTCTGCTAAGTCCCCGACTGCCATTTTTTCAATTTCTTCAACTAATTTTTTGAATTTAGCTGGAACTTCAACTTTTTCTTCTTCTTTCTTTACTTCAGGTTTTTCTTTTGCCTCAGGTTTTTCCTCCTTTGGCGCCTCCTCTTTTTTCTCTTCTTGTTTTTGATTTTTTTCTTCTGCCATATTATTTTATTTCTTTTATTGCGCTAAGCGCGCAAATTAGACCTTTAATGTTGCCTTGTAAAACGTTTGCCAAGCTTGACAAAGAATTTTGTAAACTTCCGGTTAATCTCGCTAAAAGTTCTTCTCGGGAAGGAAGTTGAGCCAACTCAATAACTTTTTCCCGAGCAACAAATTCATTGTTAAGAATGCCGCCTAAAATTTTTAAATTCTCATTTTCCTTTGAAAAATTATAACAAATCTTAGCCGGAAGCATCTCGTCGGCAAATCCATAAGCTAAAGCCAACTGGCCTTCAATATTTTCAATTTTCTCTGAAAGGTCTTTCTTTTTCAAGCTGTCCAAAGCTTTTTTTAACAATGTTTTTTTGACCACCTGAAAAAAGCCTTTTGCTTTTTTAAACTCTTCTTTTAATTGAAAAAGAATTTTGGAATTTACTCCACTAAAATCAAGCAAAACAACCGACTTCTGCTCAGTAAGTTTTTCTTTTAAGTCCTCAATTATTTTTGATTTTTCTTGTTTGCTTTTTGCCATAAAAAAACTGTGGTTTCCCACAGACAAAAAACATTCTTTTTTCCCTCAATAGGACTTACTTAATGCCTACTGTCTGTGGGAATATTTAAGTTTAATCTATTTTAAAACTTTGTCAACCCCGTTTAGAAATTTTTGAGCCATCCCTATTAGTTTTTATAATCCAATATAAAATTTCTAACGGGGTCAAGTGCCGCTTAAAATTCTAACAATTGTTTCAGCAAACTTCCTGGCGGCTCCGGGCCCGGAAGCAGTAATGATTTTTCCATCAATTACTACCGGGTCAGTTTGATAGCTGGCTCCTTCTTCTTTTAAAATTTTGACTGCTGATTTGTCCAGGGTACTTGACCAAACTATCGCCTTTTTATCTTTTAAAACCCCTGCTCTGGCTAAAATTGTTGGCGCTATGCAGATTGCCGCTAAAACTTTATCTCCAGAAACTACGCTTTGAGCTATCTGATGACATCTCTCATCATCAATGTATTTTACTGCTCCGTTTCCTCCGACAAAAACAATCCCGTCAAAATCTGAAACGTTTAACTCCCCCATTGTTAAATCAACCTCTACTTCGCCTCCATAACTGCCAACTGCTTTGCCTTTTTCGCTGCTTACTGTTCTAACCTTTGCTCCCTCGTTAATGAAAATATTCCTGGGAATAAAATATTCTTCGTCTCGGAAATCCTGAAAGGCGATAATCATTGCTATTTTTTTGTTTGCCAATGTCTTCTCTAGCATATCAGTTTAAGTAAATCACTTTAAATATTTAAAACGATTAATATTGTGCTCCTCTAATGTTTTGCTGAAAATCGTCTCCCCGTCATTGGTTGTTAGATAAAACCAATGGGGGCTTTCTTTATAATAAATGGCTGCCTTGATGCTGCTGAGCCCGGGGTTGCAAATTGGCCCCCGGGGCAGACCGTAATATTTGTAGGTATTGTAAGGAGAGTCAATTTTAAGGTCGTCTTTGGTTAAATTTAAGCTCTCTTTGCCGGTAAGATAGGTTAACGTAGCATCAACTTGAAGGGGCCATTCTATCTTTAATCTTTTCCATAAAATGCCGGCGGTAATCTGGCGGTCCTCGTAGGTTTTTACTTCTTTCTCCAAAATAGAAGCCATTGTTATCACTTCAATTAAGGTTTTTTCTTGAGTTCTAAT
>CAYYIZ010000011.1:0-4982 GCA_964472105.1 uncultured Candidatus Saccharibacteria bacterium
AAACAAAGAAAGCTCTTAATTGGTGCCGAAAGGTGGGTATAAATATAGATTGTTCCTATATGTTTGGTTATCCCGGAGAAACTGAAGAAACAATTCGAGAAACTGTGGAGTTTTGCAAAGAAACTGGCCAAACAGATATACAGCCCTTGTATACCACAGCCTTACCCAACACTCCCCTATATAATCTGGCTATAAAGAAAGGATTGATAAAAAATGAGAAGGAATACATTGAAAGTTTGAAAGACCTGCAAAATCTAAATATTAATTTTACAAATTTTACGAATAAAGAATTAATCTCTCTTGTGCAAAAAGCAATAAAAGAAATTAAAGGGGCTGACTAAAAATGAACCACTCTCAAGCAAAAAAATTGATTGAGTTATTATCTCAAAGGTGGGGCATTGAGCCAGATAAACTGATTTTTAAAATTATGAAGGAACTTAAAGAAGGCATTGACTTAAAATCAAGCCTCTACAATGGTTTTGAATTCTCCTTGGTTTCTAATCAGGAAAAGATAAGGATTCTCCATCTTAATTTCCTGAAAGAGTTCTTAAGTTTACCCCAAAAAGAAAGATTAAGAAAAAAACGAATAGATTGTATTGCTAAAATCTTTGTTTCTTTAAACAATTCAAGCTGTAAATTCAGTGACAAAATTAAACCTATATTATCAATGGCCAAAAGTCATTCCTGGATGGTGCAGTTCGGCATAGATTTAGCCCAAAACAAAGTAGAAAGAGTAAAGATATATTTTACCAGTCCCGATGGAGTGAACCCTCAAAGAAAAAAAGTTCAAGAACTTATAAAAAAGCTAAGCCGTACTTTAAACCTTGAAGCAGATAAATTGGAGAGAATATTTAAGAATAAGGACTTTGATACGGTGGGAATTGATTTTTTACCAGGAGGAGAATGTTTTCTTAAGATTTATCCCTTAATCTGTAAAGGCCTGCCAAACTCTAAAAAGATAGGGGAAATCTATCAGCCGGCTCTTTCAGCTTTAAGAAATATGTCCGTTAAAGAAACGGGAATGCTTTGTCGTATCTCCCCAAGTTCTGATATTTCTTCAACAAAGCTTTGGGTTCGGTTAAAAGAGGGCATTAGTCCCGAAAAATTAAATATACTTAAAAAAGATTTTCCCGAACAGAAATTATGGCTCAAAGAATCATTTAAAATTATAAAAGACGTTGAGGCAAAAATAAGTTATTTTGCTTTAGAAAATAAAAACTTAGGCATTTATTTCAGATAGTTTACTTGACGTCTTCAGATTTGTTATAATAAAACAATCGCACCATTTTAGTTTAAAGGTCAACATTAAATTAATCTATTTATATGGACAAAAAAACAAAAATTGTTCTCATTTTCTCCCTTGTTGCTATCGTTGTCTTAATAGGAGTGTTTTTACTGAATCAACGAGTCCCTCTTACCCAAGAAGAAGAACAAGAAAAAGAGGAACAAGGAACGCCGCAAACTTCGGAAGAAGAAACTGCCTCTCAACCTCAATATCCCAACAATCTTATTGAAGGAAGAGTTAAAGTGGTTAATATTGAGGGTAAAAGTTTAACGATAGAGGCAAAGACCTCTCTGATTGAGACAGCTGAAAAAGAGACAATGGAAAAAATTATAAAGTTTACCCAAGAGACCGAATGGCAGATTTACAATATAACGAGTCAAGAGGAATTTGCCTTGGAATTTTCGGAAATAGAAATAGATGACAGCATTGTCGTAGCAACAATTGAGTCAACGTTTGAGAAGGTAAATGAGCTTGAAGAGTTTACCGCCGCTAAAATCATCAAGATGATTGCCGAGTAAAGTTTATGAATTTTCCACGGATAAAAAAAGACGTCAAGGCCTTCCTGACCTCTGAAGAAGGCAATGTTAACAAAAAAGACATTGTCCGAGCAGGAACAATGCTTCTTATCTTGGGAGCGGCTGTGGCGGGCTCAATGGCTGCCAGAGAAGTCCACGCTCAATGGCCCCAATGTGAGCACACTTCCCACGGCTCTCATTCTTCGCATTCTTCCCATTCTTCCCACTCTTCTCACGGCTCTCACAGTTCCCACTCCTCTCATTCCTCCCACGGTTCTCACTCTTCTCACTCTTCACACTCTTCACACGGTTCTCATGCTTCCGGTCATAGTTCTCATAACTCTCACGGCTCTCATAGTTCCCACTCTTCCCACTCTTCTCATGGCTCCCATAGCTCTTGCCACAGTTCTCATCAGTCTCACGGCTCCCACTCTTCCCACAGTTCCCATAGTTCCCACTCCTCTCATAGTTCCGGGTCATGGTGTTGATAAAAATTAAAAATGCAAAAATGTCCAAAAAAACTAAAATTATTCTTGTAATTATCTTACTGTCAACGGTAGTTCTGGTAACCCTGATTTTTATTCCAAGATGGGAAAAGGCAAAGCAGTTAGCTCTTCTTGAAGAAAACTTCCAGCGATGTCAAAATTTAGAAGATTTAGCGGGGAATATTGATATTAATTGGGTTTTGGGAGAAAAATCTTCCTTTCATTGTATTGGTATTCATGATATTTATTTTTGCAACCTGGCGCTAAATCAAGAAGAAAAAGAGCAATGCGAAAATCTCTTTTATTCTTTCCAAGCGCTTAAGGAAAATAACATAGATTATTGCCAAAAAGCGAGAGAGAAAGAATTTTTCTGCCAGGCCGTTTTAAAAAGAGATGAAGCTCTTTGTGAAAAAGGAACATTACCTCAAGGAGAGAAGATTCTTTGCACAGCGCTAATCAGAGAAGACGAAGAGGAATGCCGAAATCTTCCGGAGACAGAAATCCAAAAGTGTAAAGATAATTTCTACAATTTATTAGCTATTTTAAAAAAAGACATAGCTCTTTGTGACAGAATAAGCTATAAAAGAGGAGCTCAAATTCTTTGTCGCGGTGTCATAGATATTAATGAGTGTCTGAAATATCGCAGCGAAGTTGAATGCCCGGAAATCTATCTTCCCCGGATAGCTGAGTTTGCCAAAGAGCCCTATTTATGTGAAAAGATTCTTTACAAAAATGAAGAGGGAAGAGGAGAGCTTCTTTACCAAAGCTGCCTTGAAAGGGCAGAGTAGTCAAATATATGAATTTTCCACGGATAAAAAAAGACATTAAGACATTCTTGACCTCTGAAGAAGGCAATGTCAATAAAAAAGATATCGTTCGAGCAGGAACAATGCTCCTTATCTTGGGAGCGGCAGTGGCGGGTTCAATGGCTGCCAGGGAAGCCCAGGCTGAATGGAAGTGTTCGCACACTTCCCATTCTTCTCATAGTTCCCACACCTCACACAGTTCCCACAGTTCCCACTCCTCACACGGCTCCCATTCTTCCCACGGCTCCCATTCTTCCCACGGCTCTCACGGCTCACACTCCTCTCACTCCTCCCACGGCTCTCACGGTTCCCACTCTTCCCATAGCTCCCATTCTTCTCATAGTTCCCATTCTTCCCACGGCTCTCACTCTTCCCACGGCTCCCACGGCTCTCACGGCTCTCACGGCTCCCACGGCTCTCACAGCTCTCACAGCTCACACAGCTCACACAGTTCTCATGGCTCTCATAGTAGTGGCCACAGTAGCCACAATAGCCACGGTAGCCATGGTAGCCATGGTTCTCATTGTAGTTTGTACTGCCCAAAATTTTAATAAACCTCAACCCTAAATGATTAAATGCCTAAATTTAATTAATAATCGGAGGGTTAATTTAAACACCAGCCATAAAGATAGTAATAAATTTAAGAAGACCCCCGGATTAAGCCATATTACCCAAATTGATAATTATGACATTATATATTCTCCTTTGGCCATAAGGTTGTACAGATTAGATAAAGATGAATTTAATTTTTTTAAAAAGCTACCCGATAAATGCATTGTAAAACCAAATCTTAAAAAATTTATTGAGTCAGGACTTTTGGCACCTGATTTATTAAATTTCCCCTTAAATTTTTTTTTAAAAAGAAAACATCAAGAAGAAACAAAGCTAACTTTGTTTCTAACCACTGATTGTAATTCGGCATGTAAATATTGCTATGCCGACAAGGACAAAATTGTTTATTTAGATTTTAATTTAGCAAGAAGAGTCATAGACAAATTTATAGAAGATCGAAATCCAAAAGAACTGTCTATTGATTTTCATGGGGGAGGAGAACCGACATTGGCTATTGATTTGATAAAGAAAATAACAGAATATCTAAAAGCAAAAAGACTAAAAAGCAATTTCAACATTCAAACGAATGGCGTGATAAACGACCATACGAGAGGCTGGCTTTTTGAAAATATGCGCAGCATTGCTATTTCCTGTGATGGCCCACCCGAGATCCAAAATTTACAGAGACCTTTAAGGAATAATAAACCCAGTAGCCCTTGCGTTGAGGAAACAATTAAATTCTTTGTAAAGAATAACTATAAGAATCTTTTCATTCATTCTCTCATATCTTCATTTTCGGTTGATAAAATGGATAGAATAATAAAATATTTCTATAACCTGGGGGTTAAAAGAATAGGTATGGGGCTGCTTTCGAGAACGAAAAGGAGTCAAAGAAACAAAATATATCCCCCCAGCCTTAACAAATATGTAGATAATGCTCTAAAAACAATAAAATTTGCCGATAAACATAAAATATGGTTACGTCTGGAATTATTACCCATAAATGAACCGAAACATTACTTCTGTGGTGCGTTGAATGCGCAGGTGTGCTTAACTGTAGATGGTTATTTATCCTCTTGTTATGAAGCTCTCTCTAAAGACTCAGGAATTCAAGATTTTATCTACGGTAGATTCAACAAAGAAGAAAATAAATTTGAATATTGGCATGAACGGTTAAACCGTGTGAAGAAACGGAAAGTAGAAAATATTCAGGAATGTCAAAACTGCTACTTAAAATGGGCTTGCGCTGGTGATTGTCCGGTTAGAAACTACCAACAGACAGGAAGTATCTTCAGACCTTCCACAGATCGGTGCGACGCCCCCAGAAAATTCACGAAAG
>CAYYIZ010000011.1:4992-9071 GCA_964472105.1 uncultured Candidatus Saccharibacteria bacterium
TTAATATACAAAGCAAGAAAGGAATTAATTCCAGGAGGGTAATCAATTCGCTAATTTAATGAAGAGAAAACGTGGTTTAATCTCAGAAACAATTATTTCCATCTGCATACCAGGAGCAATAATCTCTCTCTTCGTTTTACTTTTTAAATTAGAGGCAATAACCTCTGTGCAGATAGGTTATTTGTTGCCACTGGCCATAACCCTTGCTGCTATTTTCTATTTAGAATTTAAAAAAATACCACTATCTGACATCGGCATTAAACGAAAGGGACTTAGGCGAAGTGTATTGTATTCAACGATCTTGATAATTATCTTTTTGATATACGGGATTTTAAATTACCGTCAGCGGGTGAATTTAGAGAATACGACGTTAAGGATTTTTCTGGGAGGATTATATGGTATATTTATTATTGCTTTAGGCGAAGAGATATGGGCGAGAGGAATCATCTTTAATCTTTTGGAAAAATTAAAAGGGGGATATTTTGCCCTGTTGGCTTCTTCATTAGTATTTGGACTATTTCACATAAGACATGGCGTAGATGCAATCCTCTTTGGTTTAATTTTTGGACTATCTTTTGGATTTGTCAGGTTAGAAACTAAAAATATCTTAGGGCTAGTCTTATCTCATGGTATTTTTATCTTGATTAATACTTATCTATTAACATAAATGTCATAATGTCCTTAATACTATAAAAAGTCGCCATGGTAATTCTTATGGAGTACGGACAACAAAAACAATATTATGAAAGTTTGTGGCGGAGAGTGGGTCCAAATTGGGAAAATGAGAGTTGCGATTTCAAGAAAAGAGCACCTCAGGGAGAAACTCTGGATTTTGTAGAATTTTTGAAAAAGCAGGGGATAAAAAAAGGTAAGGTATTAGATATTGGATGTGGTGGTGGGCGTCACGCTATTCTCTTTGCCAAACATGGCTTTAACAGTTATGGAATTGACTATTCTAAAACCGCCATTGATTTAGCGAGAAAAGATGCCATAAACAACGGAGTTAAGGCAAATTTTAAAGTTGGCGATATCTTAAATTTACCATATTCTGAAAACAGCTTTGATGTTATCCATGACACAGGATGTTTACATCATCTAAAGAAAGGAGATTGGAAATTATACTTAAAAAACATCCTAAAGGTTCTAAGAAAAGGCGGTTATTACAAATTGTTTACATTTAGCACAGATATAAAATTTTTAACCGGTCAAAAAATATCAAAAAAGAAAAATTGGATAGTGCAGAGGGGACATTATTGTCATTTTTTTACAAAAAAAGAAATCACAGAGTTTTTCTCCAAATATTTTGAGATATTAAAAATGATAAGGCAACAGAGGAAAGGGAAAAACAAATATCTTTATCTGGTCACTTATATGACAAAAAGATAATTTTATTCATTTGCTAAGATGATATCCTGCGAAGATAAAATTTTTAACCAAATATATTTAAAAGAGAGTTCGGAAAAGAGGGAGGAGTTGAGGACCAACCAAGAGATTAAACTTGCTGGTATCAAGAAGGGCCAGAAAGTTTTGGATCTCCGTTGTGGTCCCGGTTTGAAGACAAAGATAGTTGGAGAAAAGGTAGGCAGTACGGGCGAAGTAGTTTGCATAAACGAAAACAAATTTCTTATAGAGCATGCGAAAAATTTTTGCAATTGTAGTAATATAAAATTCATCCAGGCAAATATTTTAGATAGCGTTGAATTAATTAAGAAACATTATGGAAAAGACAAAAGATTCGACCATGTACTCTTTTCGTGGATTTATATCGCCCCTAAAAATAAACCAAGACTAATTAAAGATATTAATAAATTATTAAAAAAAGGGGGAATTCTCACCCTTAGTAGAGGTGGTGATAATTTAAAGCATCTATTTACCAAGCTTTTTAACGAGAGACTTCAAGAAAATCTATCTAAAGTTATTAAAATAGCGTATCCTAGATTAAGTACCAAATCCTTGTCAAAGTTAAGGCATAATACAAAAATAACAAAAATAGATTCAATAGATACTCTTCAAAGAATGGGGAGGATTATTGAAAATTACGGATTTAAAGTAAAGGGAACAAAGGAGGTGATTCAATTAATTACCTCGGAGAAAAAATTAGAGCTCTATAGAAATCCACTGAGGAACAGATATCTTGGCAATTTCCCCCTTAAAAAACGCTATAGCTTAATCAAAAAGGCATTTAATGCGACAATTAAAGAATTAGGTAAAAAAAAACTTCAAAGCCACAGGTATTTTGTTGCTTTTGAAAAAAATAATTTAACTTTTTAAACGTTAACTCATACAAAATTATGAAGACAAAAACACAAAGCATCATTGTAGCAATTACAATAATCGTTGGTTTATTTATATTAATCAAATTTATTATACTCCCTCCATATATGGAAAAGTCTTGTTTAGGGAATATCAACAATGAAATAGCCAAAGAAGGACTAATTAAATTCTTGGAGCGTCCGGAACATCCATTAGAAATAGCATCAGAAAAAACGCCTTCCTCGGTAAATTCCGTAGCAAATTATTTTATTTGTGATGCTATTGTCAGTGACGATGTCAGTAAGTGCGAAAAATTAAATGAAATTAAAAAGTCCGATTATAAAGGATTTAAATACGATGCTGATTCATATCTTAAAGCTTGCAAAAATTTTCTCGAATTTTTTGTTGATTTTTTAAATAAAGTAGAAAAAGATCAAAGATGTGAACAAGAAACCATTAATAACTGTATACAAATTATGGAGGGAAACAGCGAGAAGGAAAAAGAAACAAAGTGTAAGAACTTCTGCCAGGCTTATCTTGCGGAAGACATCAGTATATGTTCAGAATCATTGAAAACTAAAGTAAATAGCATAGAAAGAGAGGAGTGTTTAGCTCTAATAACTGGAGATATAAATCATTGTAAAAATCTAAAATCCTCTGTCTCAATAAAGCAATGTATGTTAGTAAGTCAATATTTAAATGCAATTAAAAGTAAGGATAAAAATGGATGCAAGCTTATACAAGAAAATCCCGAGGCACCGAGCTTCAAAATGCTTTGCAATTTATACTTTGACAAAAATACTAATATTTGCAAAAAGGAACTTAAGGTATTTGAGAAGAGTTATTGCGAAAGAGAATTTAAAATAGAATTTTATCTTGAGAGTTTGCTAAGGAACATATTGAGCATTTTCAAGAGAAATTAAGGAATATATATTTCTTTCAAGCCATTTACTGAATCCATGATCCTTACTTTATGTAGAGGGTGTGGCTAAAATCGTGAAAAAAGAAGAACCCTACCAAACTTTAGATAGGGTTCTTTCGTTCTTTAGTCAAATTTCCCAGCTATCATTCTCCACGGTTGAGGACCAGTAAGAAAAGTCTTTTATTCCAAAGCCGCGAGCCATGGGCGATTTCTTTATCTTTTCCAGATAGGCCTTACGTATGTTGGTGAAGACTTCTTTAACTTGCCAATTTCCAATCTCCAGTTGTTTTATCAGGAGATAGGAGAGCTCTCCTAAGCTCTCCTGGAAGCCAGCCGAAGAAGTTATAATCACTCTTTTAGGACCCATCAGGTGAGTTCTCCATCCATCTGCAAAACAGGTATCAATGACAATTATCTGATTTCCGCCCAAATCGTTAAGCAATCCATTCAACTCTACTCCATTCAAGTCAAACTGTTTTTCGCCGGGAAGATTAAGCCACATCTTTTTCTCCGACCACCCACCGTGACCAATAATGTAGACAAAGACTTGGTCTCCTTCTTTAACTCCCGAATTGGTAAATGTCCTTACTACATTAGCCTTGCTTGCCTCTCCATCTACGGCAGGCGACCCTTCTCCCTGGTTGTAAAGGAAGGATATCTCATTTTCAGTGTATCCTCTCTCTTTGAGCAGTCCGTACATTTTCATTGAATTCCTGAAAAAATCATTATCCAGACCACCGAGAGACAGAGGGTCTGCAGCCGTCGGATTATTGAAGGACAGAGGGTCTCCAGCTAAAAGGAAAGCATATCTCTGTGCCACCGCCGGTAGGGCTAATGTCAACACCAACAATAAAGCTAATCCTGCAATCTTTTTTCTCATCTTTTATCCTCCTTATAATTTAAT
>CAYYIZ010000012.1:0-3840 GCA_964472105.1 uncultured Candidatus Saccharibacteria bacterium
GGTTTGGGGCATCGGTCCGTCCGCAGCCGAAACAACCAGAACTGCTCCGTCCATTTGAGCGGCCCCGGTTATCATGTTTTTAATGTAGTCGGCATGACCGGGACAATCAATTAAGGCGTAGTGACGCTTCGCGCTTTCAAACTCAGTATGACAAATGTTGATAGTCAAACCGCGCGCTTTCTCTTCGGGCGCTGAATCAATCTCATCTACCGATTTTGCAGATGATGCGAAACCTTTGAGTTTTGTATACTTTAAAATAGCCGCCGTTAGGGTGGTTTTACCGTGGTCTACATGACCAATGGTACCGATATTTAAGTGCGGCTTTGTTCTTTCAAATTTTTCGGCCATAATATTTCACGAAACATGAAACATAAAATATGAAACAGCTAAATTAAAAAGTTTCAAATTTTAAGCGTCAAGTTTCAGATTATACATTTATACTATACGAATAAAAATAAAAGTCAACCCTTAAAATGGTAAATCTTCCAAAGTCAATTCGTTCGCTCCCAGTAAAGAACTTTGCCTCTCGTTAATTTCAGGGGGCAAAGATTCCTCCTTTTGGGCAAATCCTCTCTGGTAATCCCTGAAAGACAGTAAAACAAAAGTTGGTTTGCCGTCTTTAACCAGAATAATCCGCTGGCCGTCTGAATTTACTAATTTTTCTATTTCCTCTAAATCCATAAATTTATCTCCTTTTACCTTCTACAATCTCCTGAGTAATGTTATCGGGCATTTTATCATAGCGCTCAAATTCCATTGTAAAGGTTCCTCGGCCTTGGGTCAAGGAGCGCAAACTGGTAGCGTAGCCAAACATTTCCGCCAACGGCACCTTACCTTCTATCACTTTAAGGCTGCGTCTATCTTTGGTTTCTTCAATTATCCCCCGCCTTTTATTTAAATCGCCAATAATGTCGCCAAAAAACTCTTCGGGCATAACCACCTCAATCTTCATAATCGGCTCGAGCAAACAGGGACTTGCTTTTTTGGAGGCCTCTTGAAGAGCTTGAGAGGCAGCAATTTTAAAAGCAATCTCTGAAGAATCCACTTCATGAAAAGAACCATCATATAAAGTAACTTCCATGTCAACCATCGGATACCCTGCCACCACTCCCTTATCTATTGCCTCTTTAACTCCTTTTTTAACCGCTGGAATAAATTCTTGAGGGATAACTCCTCCCTTTATCTTATTAAGAAATTCAAAACCTTCTCCTCTTTCTCTTGGCTTGACTTTTAACCAAACGTGTCCGTACTGCCCCCGACCTCCTGATTGGCGAATATATTTACCTTCGGCTTGATTTTCAGCTAAAATCGTTTCTTTGTAAGCTACTTGGGGTTTTCCGGCGGTGGCTGCTACCTTGAACTCCCGTTTCATTCGTTCCTGTAAAATCTCCAGATGAAGCTCGCCCATTCCGGAAATAATCGTTTCTCCTGTCTCTAAATCTTCCTTAATCTTAAAGGTTGGGTCCTCTTCGGATAATTTTTTCATGGCTTGGATTAGTTTTTCCTGGTCAGCTTTTGTTTCGGGAGTAATCCGAACGGAAATAACCGGCTCCGGGAAAACAACTCTTTCAAGCAAAATGGGCTTTGAGGCATCACAAAGAGTATGGCCGGTGCTGGTTTTCTTTAATCCTACGGTGGCGGCAATATCACCGGCGAAAACTTCATCTAAGTCGTTTCTTGAATTGGCGTGCATTCTTAAAATTCTGCCAATCCTTTCTTTTTCTCCAGTGGCCGTATTTAAGGCATAAGAGCCGCGGGAGAGTTTGCCGGAATAAACTCTGAAATAACCCAGGCTTCCCACATAAGGGTCCGAAGCAATTTTAAAAACTAACGCTGAAAAAGGTTCTGAATCTTCAGCTTTTCTCTCGGTCGCCTCGCCCGTCCTCGGGTCGGTTCCCCGAACCGGAGGAAGGTCTTGGGGACCTGGCAGATAATAACAAACGGCGTCTAATAAGGGTTGAACTCCCTTGTTTCTTAAAGCGGAGCCGGCAAAAATCGGAACCAGATGAGAAGAAAGAGTAGCTTTTCTTAAAACTTTTCTTAAATCTTCTGGAGAAATTTCTTTGTCTCCCAAGAATTTCTCAAGCAGTTCTTCGTCTTCGGCGGCAATTTTCTCTACCATTTTTTTATGAAACTCTTCCGCTTTTTCTTTTAATTCTTCCGGAATTTCTTTAGCAACTACATTTTGGCCGAAGTCACCCTCAAAATATAAGGCTTTTTGGCTGAGCAGGTCAATTACTCCCTGAAAATCGGCCTCTTGTCCAATGGGAATTTGAACGGGTACGGCATTGCGGGAAAGTTTCTCTTGAATGCTTTCCAGGGCTTTCTCAAAGCTGGCCCCGGTTCTATCTAATTTATTAATAAAACAAATTCTTGGCACTTCGTACTCATCTGCTTGGCGCCAAACAGTTTCTGACTGAGCTTCAACTCCGGCCACTCCATCAAAAACAACGACTGCTCCATCCAATACCCTTAAAGACCTTTGAACCTCGGCCGTGAAGTCAATGTGTCCGGGGGTATCAATAATGTTTATTCTGTATTCCAACCAGTGGCAAGTGGTGGCCGCTGAAGTAATGGTAATTCCTCTTTCTCTTTCCTGCTCCATCCAATCCATAATCGCCTCTCCCTGATGAACTTCTCCAATCTTATGGCTGATTCCGGTGTAAAACAAAACCCGCTCAGTTACGGTGGTTTTGCCGGCATCAATATGAGCAATAATTCCGATGTCACGAGTTTTCTCTATTGAATATTCTCTCGGCATAATATTATCTGGCTAAGTAAGCAAAGGCTCTGTTGGCTTCGGCCATGCGCTGGGTATTAACTCTTTTCTTGACTGCCTCTCCCTCATTGTTGGAGGCCTGAAGTATTTCTTGAGCTAATTTTTCTTCCATTGTTTTTCCTTTCTTGTTTCTGGCGGCGGCAATTATCCACCTCATCGCTAAACTAACCACCCTCTTGCCTTTTACCTCTATCGGAACCTGGTAAGTGGCTCCGCCAATTCTCCGTGGCCTCACCTCAACTGAGGGAGCGGCTTCTTCCAGAGCTTTCTCAAAAATTTCTATCGGTTCTTTTTTTGTTTGTTCTTTAATTATTTCAAAAGCCCGGTAAACAATTTTTTGGGCAATTGTCTTTTTTCCCCTTCTCATCACCTGGTTAATAAACTTTGAAACCACAGTGTTTTGATAGATTGGGTCGGGTAAAGATGGCTGTTGTTTAAATTTCTTTGACATATTACTTTACTCTTTTTTAACTTCCTCTTTTTCAGCTTTTTCTCTTCCAACTTTCTCTCCTTGGCTTTTTCCTTTTTTTGTTCCATATAATGACCTGCTCTGCTTTCTATCTTCTACTCCTCCTGTATCTAAAACTCCCCTGAGCACATGATACCTCACTCCCGGCAAATCTTTCACTCTCCCTCCCCTAATCAAAACCATTGAGTGCTCTTGTAAATTATGGCCCTCTCCGGGAATGTAAGCGGTAACTTCCTTGCCGTTAGACAACCTGATTCTGGCAACTTTGCGCAGAGCCGAGTTTGGCTTTTTAGGGGTTACCGTAAAAACTTTGACGCAAATTCCCCTCTTAAAGGGAGAGGGATAAACGGCCGGTCGATTCTTTAAAGTGTTGAAACCAAAGGTCAGGGCTTTCATTTTAGCCTTCTTTTTTATTTTCTTCCTTGGTCTTTTAATAAGTTGATGAATTGTCGGCATGGATTAAAATAAATTAAGCACCGAGTGCTCAAATAACAATTTAACAAAAAATAAAATCGGTGTCAATGGCCATCGCCTGTTTTGCTAAAGAGGCATAGGCTCCCCGACTATTAGATTAAAAAGAGGTTGAGCGATA
>CAYYIZ010000012.1:3850-9061 GCA_964472105.1 uncultured Candidatus Saccharibacteria bacterium
TTTAGCAGATACTTATTCTGGTTCTGGTGGTTGTCATAAAGAATATCACAAAAATCAGCAAAATGAAACCGTTTTTTAAAAGAGAGATTTTTAACTTGTTAAAAGAAGCTGGTAAAATAGAAAACAAAATATGAGAACCATCCAAGGGAGGCACCGGCATTAAATTAAAAATGCCAAGAATGATATTTAACCAGACAAAAACGCTAAAAAAGGCAACCATTCCGGGATTAGCCAAGGGCAAAAATCTTAAGCCGAGTCCGACTATCACCGCCATTGAAAAATTAGCGGCCGGTCCGGCCACGGCAATTAGGGCCGGTCCCCATCTTTTATTCCGGAGATTGGCAAAATTGAAAGGAACCGGTTTCCCCCAGCCAATGCCGAATAAAAAGAGAAAAAAAGTGCCAAACGGATCCAGGTGAGCTAGAGGATTCAAGGTTAACCTTCCTAAGTCTTTGGCGGTTGGGTCGCCCAAGAAATAAGCCATTTGGCCGTGGGAGTATTCGTGAATAGTCAAAGCCAACAGAATAGAAACTGCTATCATTAAATAGAGTATTGGATTAAAAAACAAAATTTGAATAAGCATGTTGAATCTTTTTAAAAATTGTTTTATTATTATAGCATATGAGTAAATTTTGCCAAATTTGTAAAAAGGGGTCTTTAGTTTTCGGAGTTAGAAAGAAACTTAGAGGTAAATACAACCCAACCACTAAACGGAGAAAATACCCGAATCTCCAATGGCTCCGAGTGCCTCAAAAGACAACTCTCAAAAAGTACAAGCAGTTTGCCGGACAGCGAATTTTAGCTTGCACCAAGTGCATCAAAGCGCTGGGAAAAAAGAGAAGATAATCTTAACGGGGCATGGTGTAATTGGCAACATACACGCATGGGGTGCGTGTGATTTCTGGGTTCAAGTCCCAGTGCCCCGAAACAAAAAAATCACCTTACGGGTGATTTTTTTGTTTATAGTTTATAGTTTATTGTTTCTCTATCTTAATTGCTTTTCCCTTAATCAAAGCTTGGGCAATTTTTTGATGAGCCGATGTTAAAATTCTCTGCAATGTGCTTTGAGAAATTTTCATTTTCTCTGCGGCGGTTTTTTGCTCCATTTTCTCAAAATCGCACAACCGGATTGCTTCAATTTCATCTCTGGCTCAAGCCACCTCCTCCAACATAGAGAGGGGCACTGCCCTTGGTTTAAAATAAGTGATGTCCGGGTCAAAAATTATTCTTCTTGGTTTTGTTGGTCTGACCATATTTTTTAATCTTATTAAAAATTGATTTTATTTCGTCTTTAACCTTTAACTTGGTTTCTAAAATTGGGGTTAAGCTGGCAATCGCTTTAAATACTTTTTTGTCGTAAGATATTTCACCAACTAATTTATTGCCAGCCCAAGATTGAATTTTCCGGCTTAAATCTTTATTTATGTCCCATTTATTTATCACTAATTTCCAGGGAATTCTAAAATGCTCAACTACCTCCAAAACCCTTTTTAAATCCGAAAATCCTGAAGGGGTTGGTTCGGTAATTAACAGGGCAAAATTTGCGTCCTGCAATGAGGCAATTACCGGACAGCCGGTTCCCGGGGCAGAATCTATTATTGTTAAATGGCAGTTAAATTTCTCCGCTTCTTTTTTTACTTCGCTAACCACTTTTCCAGAGCCTGTTTCTCCCGGAAAAAGATTTCCGGAAATCAAGGGGAATCCGTACCTTGTTTTTTTAACTTTAATTTCTCCGTTTTGAACCGGCTTTAATTTAATTGCCCCCTGGGGACAGATTATTTCGCAAGCTCCGCAACCCTCGCATAGAAAAGGGTTCAGTTTTGGTTTACCATTCACCATTTTTAGCGCCCCAAAACGACAATTCTTTGCACAAAGCCCGCAACCATCACATTTTTTATAATCAATTTCCGGTTTGGCTGAAGTAGTAACCGGCATAACCTTGTCCCATCGCCCTGCTTCGTTCAGCCAAACTGCTAAGTTTGGCGCGTCAACATCACAGTCAACCGCCGCCGCGCTGCACTCTTTGGCAAAAAGCACGGCCAGGGCCGAAGCCAACATTGACTTTCCTACTCCCCCTTTTCCAGAAGCAACTACTAATTTAAATTTTTTGTCTTTCATGTTTTCAAAGTCCCAAATCATTTGAAATCTTTTGCATAGCTTGAAGAACAACCTCTACAAAATCTCCCAATTTCAAATTTAAATACTCCTCACATTTTTTTATCACTTCACGTCTGGCGCCGCGGGCAAAAGATTTTTCCCGAAAGCGGTTCAAAACATTATCAACTTCTAAATCGGCTAACTTCTTTGAAGGTAAAACCAGAGCAGCGGCCACTATTAATCCGGTTAAGGGGTCAAGGCAATAGAGAGCTTTAGCCATTAAAGTTTCCGGCAAAACTCCGTGAGCTTCATTGTGAGTTAAAACCGCCTGGCAAATCTCCTCATCAAATCCCAATTCTTTCAGCATCTCTTTACCAACCTTAGAATGTAACTTTGCCTCACCTTTTGTTTTCTCATAATCAATATCGTGCAAAAGCCCGCAAGTCCCCCATTTCTCTTCGTCTCCGCTAAAATTCTTAGCTAAAGCCCTCATTGCCGCCTCTACCGCCAGGCAATGTTTAATTAAATTTTGATTTTGAAGATTTTCTTTTACTAATTTTATAACCTTTTCTCTTTCCATTTTTATTTAGATTTTTGGTTTTCAACGAAAAATAGTTCTATGTTCTTGTTTTTCAAAGTGGCTTTTTTGCCAAAGCCGAATATTTCTTCTTCGGGCACCAGAATTCCCCTGAACTTGGCTAAAGAAAAAGCGGCTATGTCATAAGGCGTTCTTTTTGTTTGGGACTTGTGTTGTTTTACTCCTTTTATTTTCAAGCTCAAAATTTTATCGGAAAAAGAAACAATGGTATTGAATTCTCCAGAACCAAACAGGTCCCACATTGTTTCGTAGTTCCAGAGTTCCTTTTTCTTTTTCATTATCTTCAAACACTTTAATAAAATTTCTCTTGCTCGTTTATGGGTGGGGTGGTCGTCTTTTTCCTGGGGAAGAAATATTATGTCCGGATTTATTGTTTTTAATTTTTCAATCAGTTTTTCAGTATCTTTTTTGCTGAACTTCCCTTTAAAATTTTCATAAAAACTCAATTTCAGAAAATGGGGAGTAAAACTCAATATTTTAGATTCTTTGATTGTCTCCTTTTCTCTGATTGCTATTATCTCTTGTTTTGTTTTATTTGCCACGGCGGCTCGCCAGCCGGTGGTCATCACTAGAGCGCTTATTTTATTTTTAGGAGCAAGTAAAGCTATCGTCCCCCCGCAGTTAATGGAAACATCGTCGGGATGAGGACTGACAACAACTATTTTCTTCCCCTCGGGGATATTGTCTTTTTTTATCAATCTATAATTATCTTTTTTTGTCATTATATTATTTTCATCAAATAAATTTTTCTAAAACTTTAAAATCTTTTTTTAAGATTTCTTTCATATTCGGATTGTAGGTGGCAACGGCCGGATGATAAAGAGGAATAAGCTTTACGCTTTGAAAAAGATTTTTGACTTCAAAAACTTTGCCGTGGATTTTGCTGATTAGCTGGATTTCCTCTTTTAAGCCGAACTTCTCCATTAAAAACTGCATTGAATATCTGCCTAAAGGACAGATAACTTGTGGAGCAATAAGTTCAATTTGTTTTTCAAGATATGGAACACAGGATTCAATTTCTTCCGGTTTGGGGTCGCGGTTATTTGGCGGGCGGCATTTTAAGATATTACAAATGTAAATTTCTTTCCTCTTTAGATTCACCGATTCTAAAAGTTCATCCAAAATTTTACCTGCCGCTCCGCAAAATGGGCGGCCGGTTTTATCCTCTTGGACGCCCGGCGCCTCCCCAATAAACATTATTTTTGCCCTGTGACTCCCCTCTCCAATAACCGGGTAATTCCTTGTTTCGGCTAAAGAACATCTTTTGCAGTTTAAAACTTCCTCCTTAATTTTTTCTAATTCCTCTTCTTTATTTCTAAAATTCTTCATAAAGATTTTTAATCGCGCTTATTGAATTTCAATTATTTTTCCTGCCCCTCCTTCAATATATTTTTGGGGATAGAGTTCTTTAAGTTCTGCTTTGTGTTGGGTGCAATGAGTAGGGCAGATAACTCCTAAATCCTTAACTAAATCAAATTGTCTGAATCCATGTAATCCTCCGATGAGGGCGTAGGGTTTCCCAAGTTGGGAAGCAATATTTAAGATATTCCCTACTCCGGAATGAGAACAACCCACAATTAAAACAATTCCTTTTTCAGTTTTAACTGCCATGCTTTGTTCTATTCCTTCCAGCTCTCCAGTAGAAAATATATTCTCATGAATTTTGGCGGGAGCAGTTATACTAATAACTTCTCTACCTTCCGGACCTGAAAATGAAGGGGGAATATAAATCTTAGCTTTTTTGTTGACTTTCAAAAATTCAGAAAGCCCTCCGCTATGGTCGAAATGAGCATGAGAAATAAAAACTTCTTTAATTGAAAGAGGGTCAATATCCAATTTCTCCATATTATTGAGAAGAATTGAGCCATCGGTTCCGGTATCAAAAAGAATTTTAGGAGTATCTTTCACTTCCACCAAACAAGAAAAACCCCAGTCAGCAGTCAGATTCTTCTTAGCAACTTCATTGTCATAGATGATGGTAGTTTTCATATTTGATTACTTTGGCCAGACGTGCTCATGGCAATGACCAAATTCATAGGGAAATTCAAAGATAATCTTAGTAGGAATTCCATTTATTTTCCCCTCATAAGCAAATCTCTCTCCAACTTCCTTAAAACCGTAAAGGTCAAATCCAAATCTTTTTGTCCCATTTTGTCTGTTTATTTTATAGGTCATATGTATTCGTAAATTGGCATTATTTATAGCAATAAGTTAAGTTTGTCTACTATAACTTGTTTGGGCCGTAATCCGGTTGCTCCTGCTGTCGGTTTTCCGCCTTTAAAAATAATAAGAGTGGGAATGGCCATAATTTTATATTGTCTGGCAATCTCAGGATTTTCAGCTACATTTAATTTTCCCACTTTTGCTCTACCCTCAAGCTCCTTAGCAATTTCTTCAATAATCGGTCCTAATACTAAACAAGGAGAACAAATTGGACTCCAAAAATCGACTAAAACCAGCTTATCACTTTTTATAACTTCTTCTTCAATGTTTTCGTCATTTAATTCTAACATACT
>CAYYIZ010000013.1:0-8820 GCA_964472105.1 uncultured Candidatus Saccharibacteria bacterium
CTCTGAAATCCGTCCGCCAGCTGGCGGATTGAATCTTTCTGACTCCTTCAAATCTTCCAACCCCATGGTCTAAATGAACCAAATAATCTCCCGGCTTCAACCCCTTTAAATCGGAAAATAGTTTTTGCGATTTCAATTTCTTTTTTAAAAGTTCTTTTTGTTCCTTCTCGTCCCCAACTTTAATGTCTAACTTTTCAATATTCTCTATTTTATTTCCCAAAAAATCAAACCTTACAGCAAACCCCAAATTAATTGGAAAAACATCAATTATCCCGCCCCTTTGGGAAAATTCTCCGGGTTCTGAAATCTTGAAAACTTTTTCATAACCTAATTCATCCAATTTTCTCAAAAATTCCGACAGATTTATTTTCTGGTCTTTTTCTAAAAAGAGAGTGTTGTTCTGCCAAAAGGTCTGGGATTTTCTGGCTCGCAAAATCTTGTCCAAATTCTTCTCAAACCAAATAAACCCCTTTTCTAAAAAATAGGGGGTAAAGCTTACAATTAAAACTCTGTTTAACGCCTCTCTGTTTGACAAATCCATTCCAGTATCTTACATTATATGACTTCTCAAAACATTGTCAAAATCCCTTAGAAAATTTCCTTTGCTGTATTCCAGAAAGCGGGGTCATCTTGTTTAGTTTTTAGCCAGTGCCACCATTCTGCTCCCCAGAGATAGATTTCATCAATTCCGGTTTTTTTGGCGAATTCAAGATTTTTTCTTAAATCTGTTGGAGTAAAATGTTCCAATTGTTCTTGGAGAGATGTTTGAGTCAATGATTTATGTTCCGGTGCCCAGGGCTCTCCCTGAAGTTCAGAAATAATAACTCGTTCTGTGCCAAAAAATTTCTTGGCGAGAAAACCTCTTAAACTATAAAAGACCGGCGGATAGAGATGCTTAAAATAACCAATGTGTTTGTTCCAAACAGTTCGGTACAAAGTAGTGCCTAAAATTTCAGAAAGGCCTGAAGTTTTTAACCACAAACTTAGCTCTCCGCTGTCAGTTACAATAATAGGCCGTGAATCATCCAAAGATTTAACCAGGGCAATTTCTTCTTCTAAAAATTCCCTGTCGGGTTCCGGACAGCTGCCGAAAAGAAAAAGCAAGGGCTCGTTTTCTATCTGCCAAGCTTTAATGGCAGAATTTTGCTTATAATGATTTATTGTTTCTTTAAGTAATCTTAAAATTTTTCCTTGAATATGAATTTTTGATAAATTGTTGGCCCAGGAAGGCCGGTGGCACTCTGGCCAGCGGGGAACACGATGCCCGACCACTAAAATTATCTCTTTATCTCTTTCTTGAGCTCTGGCAATTTGCCAGTCCAACTCTCGGAAATCGAAATTGCCCTCTTCTGATTCAAGATACTGCCAATAAGCGATTAAACGGAGATATTTTGGATTTAAATCTTGGAGGATAGCCAAATAAGTTTCCTGCCAGTCCAAGTCCAATTGTTCTTTAGCGTAAAACTGGCTGAAGGTTATTCCCAGCTTAAACTCTTTCTCTTGGCTGAAATCAAAAGACCAACTGACTAAATAGAGACAAAAAATACCAACGATAACGAAAATAATGATTTTAAGAGTCCGAAATTTCATACTATAAAGCTAAAACAGCTAAACCTAAGCCAATTAAGATAATACTGATAACTTTTTGTAAAATGTTTCTTTTGGTTAGTTTCTCTTCAACAAGTTGGGGAAGTTTTTTGGCAAGGAAAATTATGATTAAAAATAAAAAGACGTATTGAACTCCCTGTAAAGCATTAATGAAGGGTAAGAAAGCTAAGCCAGCCAAAGCAATGGCAAAGTTTTGCAAAATAAAGCCGCCGGCTCCCATGCCTTGATTGAAGAGAAAAAGAACCCCCGATTTTTTCTGGAAGGTGGATTTTTTCAAAAAAACCTCTTTTCTGACCGCTCCCGAAAAAAGGAAGCAAAGAGCCGCTAAAAACCCGCCTATTCTCATCCAAATAAAGCCCGTCCAAAAAGATTGTTCCAAATAAACGTATTTAGTCAGGATAAAAGCCAAAGCAAACAAAAAAGCGGCCATCAGGGAAATTTTTAAGCTTCCCAAAGAAATCTTTTTTCTCTTAAAGGTAATTAAAAAACTGCCTAAAATTAAGAGAGCAAAGGCAAAAACTTCTTTAATCCCCAAAACCGCCTCTCCTCCCGAAAATAAATAAACCAAGCTAAAAGTAAACAGGGGCAGTGTGCCGCCAATGGCTGGCACAATTGTTGATGGCTCAAAATGTTCCAGACCCGTAAAAAACCAGAACAGGGCAAAGATATAAATAACCCCGGCCAAGAGAGCAAGAAGAAGCTGGGGTTGGGCAGGAATTGAAAAACCGACTAGAGGAGCTAAAACCAAAACCGAAATTCCCAGCATGCCAACGTAAAAAGAATAGCTTTTCGGATTGGGCGGTCCGGCCAAAAGATAATTATCAATCAAAGAGGTGATGGCAAAAATAAGATAAGCAGAAATTATGACTATTAGCCAAAGCATAATATTTTATTGGAATTTTAATTTCGATAAAATCACAGGAGGGGTCGGGAGGATTGGGTATCCTCCCGTGTAGGAAAACAGGCTTTCGCCGAAAGGCGAAAACGTTAGAAACCGTGGGTGTCTAAGGAGCGATGTTAGCGCACTCGCCGAAGGCGAGTGTCGCGTACAGCGACTTTTTCTATGTTATATGTCCCTAATTTTTCTGCCTCAATCAAACCCTGCATAGCTCCTTCGGCAAACCAGCCGGATTTCAAAAAATCAAAAAGCCATTGGTCGGTATGACTTGGATTTTCCTGGGGAATTGCCGAGCCCAATCTCAAAAGCCACTGCCTGTTAAAATATTCTTGAGAACCAATTGGAGGAGCAACGATAATGGGCAGCCCCAGGCCAGTGTAAAAAGAAAGCTCGCTTGGTTTTGTCCACAAAATATCAGTTTTTCTTAAAGCTTTGTTGAATTTCTCAAAATAACTTTTAATATTTTTTTCAAAAATAATTTCAATGCTCTTTTTTGAATTTTTCTTGAGCCCTAAATAATCAAGATGCCGTAAGAAGTAATTTTTGACTTTTCCTTTGATTCCTGCCACCAAAATTATTTTTATTTCCCCAGCTTTAATTTTTTTAGCTAAACTTTCCGCAATTTTAATGCCAATTTCTTTTTGGGCTCCCGCTCCCCCCACGGCAAACATCACCGTTAAAGGATGGTTTGATTTTTTTGGCAAAGCGCCTACATATTTTTTAATTAAGCTTGAGTACCTTTGGCGATATTTATTTTCCGGGTCAAGATTTAAAATTCTCTGAGCAATATCTTTTTTTAAAACTTTCAATCCGCCAGCTGGCTTTCCCGAACCAATATTTTCTTTGGGCAGGGGATAACCGGTTAAAAAGATATTTCTTTCTTTCACTCCGTAAAGTTTTAATCTTTCCACTACTCTCTGATTGGGAGCAAAATACTTAATTTTACTCCTCCTGGGGCTTAAGGGGGCCCAGGTTCTTGAAATATCAGCATCGCAAACCACGCAAAAAATCTTTCCCTGATGGCCGTGAAACTCAGCCATAAAAGCCGGGATAAAAAACGTTGTAATTAGGGAAAGCTTCCTGCCAGCGCGCTGGCCTGAGGTTAATTTTTCAATTAAATCTCTACCCCAGCCCTTTTCAATTAGAGAGCAAATTCGTTTTAAGGGAAAATTTGGTTTGGAAAGGTCTCTTTTGGGGTAGAAAGGATGAATTTCCTGAAACTTATCGTAGGTTGAAAAAATAAACTCGCCAATAAAGGGGACTCTTTTAAATCTTGAGATGAACTCATAGAATTTTCTTGACCTCTCCCAGATTTTTCTGTCTTCTTTCGGAATCCCCTGATAGTTGTTGGCATTGATAACTTTTCCTCTCGGAGCTAAGTGTTTCAAAGGAAAGGCTGTCCTTTGATGTCCATAACCCATATTAACATCAACCACCCAGGCTTTCTGCCCCGAACTCTTTATACTTTTTTTATTCCCATTTAACATTTCTCTATTATAACCTAATTTTATCTCCCCGTTCTATATCCGACATGAGTTTGACATATTCATTCGATTATAGTATAATTAAAAATTAATTAATCCGCTAAAGGATTTTAGAGGAAATAATATAATCTAAGAAAGATGCTTTTTTAAAAATTGCATAAAGAGATAGAAAGAAAAAATAAGAAATTAAAAGCAAAAGGAGGAAGAGAATGTTTTCAGTATGGTATGGGCTGTATCTTTTTCTGTTTAGTATGGGGCTTGCGCTTATTGAGATTCAGATTGAAGGGAAGCATGGATGGGCGGAGAAACTGCCTTGCTGGCGTCCGGTAGCTGGTTCATTTATTGACAAGATATGGTTAAAAGTCACTGGTAAACAATTGACAGGGTACCACGTTACACTTTTTGGTCTGGTTTTTCTTACTCTCCATCTTCCGTTTTTCGTCGGCTTTGGCTGGACGTTGGTGAGAGAACTTGAGATAATTTCCTCTTACCTTTTGATTTGTGTGGCTGAAGATTTTCTCTGGTTTGTTTTCAATCCTTATTACGGGATAAGGAAATTTAAACCCGAGTACATCTGGTGGCACAGAAAATGGATTGGTAATGTTATGCCAACGGATTTCCCTGTCGGTATAGGAATTGCTTTCGGGTTTAGTTTAATAGCAGCCGCTTTAAAGGGAGGAGAAATAGTTGTAGGTTTTATGATAGTGTCAGTAATTCTATTTGGTTTAGTTTTCCTTACGGTGCTTGTAGCGGTAGTCAAAAATTGTTTCGAGGACAAATAAAAGAAAAAAGAAACCAAGAACTAGGAGGTGATGAGGATGAGTCAATTTTTCTTTCCTAAAAACCCGTTAGCAAAATCCAGGGCAGATAAAATTTTTGAGAAAGTTTTTCTGCCAGATAAGGATGTTATGAGAGATTTCGAAAAAGCAACAATAAAGGTAGATGACCGTGGACGTCATCCAAGCCATCAGGGGCACCAAAGAGATTAGGAAAGAGACTAGGAGAAGATGAAGGAGAATGGATTTTCTTAGGAATAAGGTCGAGGAATTGAATTTCTAAATTTTTACCTCGGCCTTTTTCATTTGTTAAATTTACTCATTGCTTTTTCGATGCCTTCGGCGAGAAAAGTTTTTAGAGCGTTAGAACTTGTTTTAATAATTCCTTTAACGATTTTTTCTTCGTCTTTAGTAAATTTTTGCAGGACAAACTTTTCAGAGTTTTTTGGTTTTCCTTTAAGGGGCTGAATGCCAATTCTTAATCTGACAAAGTTTTTCGTTCCCATTTGTTTTATTATTGATTCCACGCCCTTATGGCCGGCCGAACCGCGGCTCTTGGAGATGCGGATTTTTCCCAAAGGCAAGTCAATGTCATCGTGAATTACTAAAAGATTTGCCTTGGGAATTTTAAAAAAGTTAGCCAGGGCCCTTACTGCTTCACCTGATTTGTTCATAAAGGTTTGCGGCTTGACCAAGACAATCTTCTTAGTTAAAATTTCTCTTTTAGAAACCAAGGAATTGAATTTTTTGACTAACTTAAAATCAGGGAAACCATTTTCCCTTTGAAATTCATCTGAAACTGAAAAACCAACATTATGGCGAGTTCTCGTATATTTTTTTCCGGGATTACCTAATCCAACAATTAAAATCATAACTTATTCCATTGTATCAATTACTCACCCCGTTAGAAAGGCTTGATAAATTTAAAAATTTAAGTATAATCAAAACATAGCTTAAGATAAATTCTATGAAAAAGACACTTTTATTTTTTTGGGAAGTGGCGAAAATTGTCATTTTGGCTTTGGTGATAGTTGTTCCTATCCGCTATTTTGTTTTTCAGCCGTTTATTGTTAAAGGACTCTCTATGGAGCCCAATTTTCACGACGGCGATTATTTGATTATTGACGAATTCACTTATCATTTTAGGGCTCCAGTAAGAGGAGAGGCGGTTGTTTTTAAATATCCTCAGGACCCCTCCCAGAGATTTATTAAAAGAATAATTGGTTTGCCCCAGGAGAAGATAGAATTGAAAGCGGGAAAAGTGGTAATCACTGATAAATTCGGGGAAAGCCAAGTTTTAGATGAATCAGGATATCTTTCTGGTTTGGGATGGCCGGAGGGAAAGGAATTTCTCTTAGGCGAAAATGAATATTTTGTTTTGGGCGATAACCGAGCCCACTCTTTTGATTCAAGAAAATGGGGTCCCCTGAAAGAAAAGGATATTATCGGTAGGGTGATTATAAGGGCTTGGCCTCCAGCTGTCATGGCGATGATTCCAACACCCTCTTATTAATTAAAATAATGGCGAAAATAAAATTTCAAACGCCAATTGGCATGCATGACATTTTTGAAGAAGATTTGGAATATTTTGAAAAAATTGAAAAGGTTTGCAAAGACGCCGCCAATTTTTATGATTACAAAAAGATTGAAACCCCGATTTTAGAACAAACCCAACTTTTTGAGAAAGGAACCGGAGCTTTTACCGACATTGTTGAAAAGCAAATGTACAGCCTTCGGACAAGAGGCGGAGACCACTTAACATTAAGGCCGGAATACACTCCCTCAGTTGTTAGAGCTTACGTCCAGCACGGAATGCAAAGCTTGCCCAAACCAATAAAGCTTTGGTATTTCGGCCCGGCTTTCAGGTATGAAAGACCTCAAGCTGGAAGATATCGTCAGTTTTACCAGTTTGGCTTTGAAAATTTAGGAGTCCAGGATGCGGTAGTTGATGCTGGGGTTATCCAAATCTTTTATAATATCTTAAAAGAGCTTGGCTTCAATCAATTAATTGTTGAAGTAAATTCCATCGGCGATTCCCAATGCCGGCCCTATTTTAAAAAAGCTTTGACGAGTTTTTTGAGGTCGCACCAAAACTCCCTTTGCGTTAATTGCCGGCGGAGATTGAGGCAGAATCCCTTAAGGGTTCTGGATTGCAAGGAAGAAAAATGCCAGAGAATAAAAAAAGCGGCTCCCCAAATAGTTGACCATCTTTGTAAAGAATGCCACGACCATTTCAAAAATTTACTGGAATTTTTAGATGAATTGGAATTGCCCTATATTCTAAATCCTTATTTGGTTAGAGGTCTTGATTATTATACAAAAACTGTTTTTGAGATTTTTGAGAATACCGAGGAAGGACGCTCCCAAGGAGCATTAGTTGGCGGGGGCAGATACGATGATTTGGTAAAATTATTGGGAGGCAAAGAAACGCCGGCTTGCGGCGCCTCGGCCGGAGCAGAAAGGATAGCCAACTTAATGAAATTGAGAACCAAAAAGGTAGCCAAAGAAAAGAAACCCGAGGTCTTTTTGGCTCAAGTGGGAGAACTTGCCAAGAGAAGGGGATTGAAGCTTTTTGAGGAGATGCGAAAAGAGAAGATTAAGGTAGGAGAAACGCTGCACAAAGATTCTTTAACTGCCCAATTGAAGCTGGCTGATAAATTAGGGGTAAAATATGTTTTGGTTCTGGGGCAGAAAGAAGCCCTTGAAGAAAAAATAATTATTAGAGAAATGAAGAGCGGAAAACAAAAAATCGTTCCGGTAAAAAAAATAGTCAAAGAGCTCAAGAGAAGACTAAGATGACAGATTGCTTATTTTGCAAAATTGCCAGCAAAGAAGCGCCCTCAGAGATAATCTACGAGGATGAAGACGTTGTGGGGATAAAAAACATTAACCCGGAAGCTCCGGTTCATTTACTTTTCCTGCTTAAAAAACATATTGAATGGAAAGATGAATTTTCAGCGGAAGATTTATCTCTGATTGCCAAGCTTATCTCTGTTGCTAAAAAAATTGCCAAAGACCAAGAAATTAATAAGGCCTGCAAACTTATTTTTAATATAGGAGAAACCGCTCACTTTTCCCACATTCATTTACATCTCTTAGGGGGTTGGCAGAGAGATATTCCCAAGCACAATATCTGAAAACTATGCCATTAGAAGTTCAAAAACAAAATAGAGAATCTTCACAGAATTTAATTCGCCGCTTTTCTCAAAGGCTTAGAAAAAGCGGGGTTTTGCTTGAGGCCAGGAAAAGGCGATACAAGACAGGGGAAAAAAGCCGGCAATTGAAAAAACGCTCGGCTCTGCGAAGGAGAGAAAAGAAAAAAGAGTATGAAAAACTCAGAAAATTAGGTAGAATAAACAAATGGTAGAGATAAATAACCTGACCGCCAGCCGAATCAATGAAAAATTTATCAAAAAAATCGCTGAAACAGTTTTAAAAGAAGAAGAAAAAGAAGGAAATATCTCAATCGCTTTTATCGGCTCGGGAAGAATGCGAAAGCTAAACAAAAAATACCGGGCGAAAAATAGAACTACCGATGTTCTGGCTTTCTCCGAAAAGAGACTTCCCTTTGAAAAATATTCCAAAGAGCTCCAAAAAATTCAAGGATTAGGCGAGGTGGTTATCTGCTTGCGGGAGGTAAAAAAATCTGCCCAGGGACTCGCCACTCCCTTTGAAAAAGAATTAACTCGCGTTCTGATTCACGGAATTTTACATCTTTTGGGACATACTCACGAGAAGTCAGAGGAAGAAGCGGCAAGAATGAGAGAAAAAGAAGAATATTACCTTGGTAAAATCCAAATGCCGGAAGCCAAAACATTTTGACCCTTTAATTACTATGGCAAAATCCATTACTTTTACTACCCTAGACATTGGGACAAATTCCATTAAAGGACTTTCTGCTAGAAAAGACTTAGCTTCTCAAGAAATTGAAATTTTAGCTCAAGTCCAAAAACCCTGTTTTGGAGTGAGAAACGGAGAGGTAATAAAGCCGGAGCAGGTTTCAGAAACAATTGCTCAAGTAAAAGAAGAGCTGGTAGAAAAAGCCAAGCTAAAA